>NZ_JBEPPA010000008.1:0-213818 GCF_040547075.1 Arthrobacter sp. UYCu512 | reverse complement strand
CCGTGGGGCTTTGGCGCCTCTCTGGAGTGGGCCACCTCCTGCCCGCCGCCGCGGCACAACTTCACCTCGTTGCCGCGGATCCGCTCCGAGCGACCCGCCCTGGACCTCCACCACCCGGAGCTCTCCCAGTCCTACACGGTCGATACCTCCGATTCCCCGGCCGCAGCCGTGCTGGGTAACGCCGACCAGAAGGACAACGCCAAGTGAAGATTGAATCAAGGGTTTTTGGCCTCGGAGTCTTCTTTTTCGTCCCGGTGTCAGTGGTCTACGGGTTTCTGACCGGCTGGACTGAGTACGTTGGGTTCCTCGGAATTATGCTGGTCGCCGGCCTGGCAGGCATGATCGGTGCCTACCTTTCGTTCACGGGCAAGCGGGTCGGGATGCGTCCCGAGGACCGCAGCGACGCCGAAATCCATGAGGGCGCCGGTGAACAGGGTCACTTCAGCCCCTGGAGCTGGTGGCCCCTGGTTCTCGGTACGGCGTGCGCCACCGGCTTCCTTGGGATGGCGGTGGGTTTCTGGATCGTCTACATCGGTGCCGGCCTCGCCGTCGTAGCCCTCGTAGGCTGGGTCTACGAGTACAGCCGCGGAGATCACGCGCACTAAGGTCCGCACGGACGCGAACATGGATTCAACGGCAGCGGGCCCCACCATCGAGGTGGGGCCCGCTGCCGTTAACGCTTCCTGTTGGACGGGGCGGCGGCCGAGTCTCCGGTCGGGGCACCTAGCCGGCCAGGGATGACTCCACCAGGTCCCTGAGATTCTCCAGGGCCTTCTCTACGGCGGCAGGGCTGCGTTGATGCGGGAGGGATTCATCGGCGATGGAGAGCTCTACTGTGCACCCGAAGCGGAAGTCCTCGGTCATCACTTCCAGCAGTGAGCGGGCGTCGACGGCGGGCCTGCCGTCCCTGCTGATGGTGACGGGAAGCCCGGTGGTGAGGACTGCACGCACGAACCGGGCGGCCGGTCTGGCATGCAGTCCAACACGGGCCCTGACGATTGCGGTCCGAACAGGCAATGGTCTTCCTTTATCTCGCAACGGGAATTTCGGCCGGCGGGGGACCAGCGCATTCAAGCCTATCGGCGGGCGGCCCCGCGGGCGAACCTATACTTCTTGGTGGTCTAGACCGGGGTCAGGCATGGCCTAATCTTGAGGTATGGCTCATTCGGGAAGGCAGTGAAGTGGCGCCCACTGATGCTTCGCGCATGGACGGTGAAATCGACCGTCACAACGGAACGCCCATTTACGTCCAGCTGAGGGAGATCATCAGGGCGCACATCGTAAGTGTTTGCCCGCCGGGCTCGGCGCTTCCCTCGGAGCGGGATCTCGCATTGCGTTTTGGTCTGGCCCGGATGACGGTACGCCAAGCCATTGATGCCCTCGTCGGCGAGGAAGTCATCGAACGTGTTGTGGGGCTGGGCACTTTTGTCCGAAAGCCGAAACTGGACCTTCAGGTCAAGCTCACTTCCTACAGCGAAGAAATGCAGCGCCGCGGCATGGTTCCCGCGGCTAAGGTGCTTAGCTTTGAGCAGATCGGTGCGAGCGCATTCCTGGCCCGTGAATTGCAGCTCGAGGAGGGGACACCCTTGGTGCGCTTCCGGCGGCTGCTGCTTGCCGATAGCGAGCCCATGAGCGTGGACGAGAATTTCATTCCGGCCCACCGGGTACCGGGCCTGCTCGACGGCGAACCGCCCACCTCGCTCTACAACGTCCTCAGCGAACGGTACGGACTGGTGATGGAGTGGGGAGAAGACATGATCGAGGCCACGGCTGCGTCGCCGTCAACGTCTCGTTTGCTCAACGTGGAGGTTGGGTCTCCGCTGCTGAAAATCCAGCGTCATGCCTTTGTGGCTCGGGCCATGGTTGATTACTCGGTGTCGTACTACCGGGCCGACCGGTACAAGCTGTGGGTGCCGCTGCAGCGGCCCGGTGTCCGCCCGACACGCAACTACGCCTCGGGATACCGCCCCTAGCAGCCCTTGGGCGCGCTGATCCTTCACCGCCCCTCGTGTGGGGCCTTGTGGGCTGTCCTAGGTGTGGCCAGTGGGCATGTCCTGTGGCGGGATCCGGCAGTGGACATATTGGCCTTGTGCGCTGTCCTTGCTGTGACCAGTGAGCATGTCCTGCGGGCCGATGGTCGCCGTCCGGACGGTGGCCCGGACACTTGGGAACAAAACAACTCGGGAACCACAACGAGGCGCCGGTCAAGTGGATGACGGGCTAAGGCAATACACAAAAAAGGCCCGGTCCTGGAGGACCGGGCCTTTCTGCGGATCACTGCAGCAGGTTAGTGGCTGAGTGTCTTTTGATTATCCGCTGTTTCAATTGCTTCGTGCCCGCCGTGGGCCCCGTGGGCAGCTGCCAGTTCAGCGGGAGTTGCCGGCGCGACGCGGTCCTCAAAGAACAGCTGCGACAGCTTGGCACGGCGCTTTTCCGTTCTGTCGACGACTCCGTGTGCGTTCGGCTCCGCGGGCAACGGAGACGGTGACTCGAAGCCTACGAGCTTGTAGCGCTTGTACTCATCCAGCGGGGCGTGGACCTCGATGAATTCACCGTGCGGGAGCCGCACGATGCGGCCGGTTTCGCGGCCGTGCAAGGCTATCTCGCGGTCCTTGCGCTGCAGGGCCAGAGCAACGCGCTTGGTGACTATAAAGGCGAGGATCGGGCCGATGAAGAACAGCGCGCGCAGCCAGTAGGTGACATCGTTGAGCGACACGTGGAAGTGCGTTGCAATGAGGTCCGAACCGGCGGCCGCCCACATCACGCAGTACCAGACGAACCCGGCCATGCCGATGGCCGTCCGGGTCGGCGCATTGCGGGGACGGTCCAGGACGTGGTGCTCGCGGTTGTCCTTGGTGATCCAGCGTTCAATCCAAGGGTACGTGAACATAAGGGTGAACAAGATGCCGGCCGGGACCAGCGCCGGCAGCAGGACGTTGAACGTAAACACGTGACCGAACCAGATCTGCTCGACATGCCAGTCGCCGAAGGTGCCCGGCATCAGGCGCAGGGCGCCGTCAACAAAACCGATGTACCAGTCGGGCTGGGTGCCGGCGGACACGGGGGAGGGGTCGTACGGGCCGTAGTTCCAGATCGGGTTGATGGTGAAGAAGCCAGCCATCAGCGCAACGACACCAAAGACGATGAAGAAGAAGCCGCCGGCCTTCGCAGCGTAGACCGGGCCAAGCGGGTAGCCCACGACGTTGCCGTCGTTGCGTCCCGGGCCGGGGTACTGGGTGTGCTTGTGCACCACAACCATAAACAGGTGGAGCACGATCATCAGGAGGATGAGCGCCGGAACGAGCAGGATGTGCAGCATGTACAAGCGGCCGATTATGGCCGTGCCCGGAAATTCCCCGCCGAAGAGGAAGAAGGAGATGTACGTGCCGATCACCGGGATTGACTTGATAACGCCGTCGATGATTCGCAGGCCGTTTCCGGACAGCAGATCATCGGGGAGGGAGTAGCCCGTGAAGCCGGCAGCCATTGCGAGGATGAGCAGCACGCTGCCCACCACCCAGTTCATTTCACGCGGTTTGCGGAAGGCGCCGGTAAAGAACACACGGAGCATATGCACCGAGACGGAAGCAACAAACAGCAGCGCGGACCAGTGGTGGACCTGGCGCATAAACAGGCCGCCACGAACGTCGAAGGAGATGTCCAGCGACGAGCTGTACGCGACGGACATTTCGACGTTCTTCAGCGGCGTGTAGGAACCCGAATAGTGGGTCTCTGCCATGGAGGGATCGAAGAAGAACGTCAGGAACGTTCCCGAGAGAAGCAGGATGACGAATGAATAAAGAGCCACTTCGCCGAACATAAACGACCAGTGGTCCGGGAAGACCTTCCGGCCGAATTCTCGAAGCATACCGGAGCCGCCAACACGCTGGTCGACGAAATCGGTAATGCGGCCGCCTTTAGTTGTGGCGACGAAGACCGGTGCCTCAGGCGTTGTTGCTGCGCTCATGCTCATCACGCTCCCAATAGCTAGGTCCAACAGGTTCATGGAAGTCGCTGGTGGCGACCAGGTAGCCCTCGGCGTCGACTGCAATGGGCAGCTGGGGGAGAGGACGGCTGGCCGGGCCAAAGATAACCTTGCATTCCCGGGTGAGGTCGAAGGTTGACTGGTGGCACGGGCACAGCAGGTGGTGCGTCTGCTGCTCGTACAGGGCAACGGGGCAGCCAACGTGAGTGCAGATCTTGGAGTACGCGACGATGCCGTTGTAGCCCCAGTCCTCACGCCCGGCGGACGGGTTCAGCGACTCAGGATTGAGACGCATCAGCAGAACGACGGACTTTGCCTTCTCGTTCAGCTTGCCTTCGCTCAGCTCGTTCAGCCCTTCAGGGATGACGTGGAAGGCCGAGCCGATGGTGACATCCGAGGCCTTGATGGGCGTGCCGTCGGGGTCGCGGGTAAGCCGCTTGAGCTTACCCTCCTCGGGCGCCCACATGGTGTGAGCCAGAGCCTTATCAGGACGGGGACCCAGGTCGCCGAAGACGGCAAGGGCAGGCAGCGGCGCCAGCGCGACGGCGCCCAACAGGGTGTTGCGGATCAGGGGGCGGCGCTTGATGCCAGTTTCCTCAACGATGTCGTCGACGATGCGGACGGCGGCCTGGCGGTCTTCTTCGGTGCGGATCGCGTGGCGCTCTTCCGACACTTCATGGTCCGGCATAAGGGCCTTGGCCCAGTGCACAATGCCGGTACCGATGCCGAGCATCGCAAAGGCCGTGCCGATGCCGAGTAGCGCGTTCTGCAACCGGATCGTCGCGATCGCGGTGTCATCTCCCAGATCGATGGCGAAGTAAGCCACCAAAAATATCAGGGTGCCAACGACTGAGATACCGAAAAGAAGGGCTACCTGCCGTTCTGCTCGCTTTGCGGCCTTCGGGTCCGTGTCGGCCAGGCGCAAACGGTGCGGAGGAAGTCCAGGGTCCTGGAACTTCTCCACCTCATTTTGACCAGCCGTAGCTACGGTGCCCGAGTGGTTCGGACTGCCGTCACTATGGTTGCCCATAATTCGCCTCATCCCTCTCTCGTCTCGGCGATTGCCGAGTTAGCTTTCAATTCAAACTGCCGACGGGTCAGCAGCAAAACTCTTACAGGTGCAACAGGTGGCTAGGACGTCCGGGACGTCAGCCAGATGGTGAAGGCGATGATAACGCCGAGGCCGGCGATCCAGACAAACAGACCTTCCGACACCGGGCCCAAGGCGCCCAGATCAGCACCGCCGGGAGACCCGTTGGCTTCGATCTGCTTCAGGAAAGTGATGATGTCTCGCTTACCTTCGGGGGAAACGTTGGCATCGCTGAAGACCGGCATGTTCTGCGGGCCGGTGACCATTGCTTCGTAGATGTGCTTGCCGGTGACGTCGGCCAGGGCCGGGGCGAACTTGCCGCGGGTCAGGGCCCCTCCGGCAGCTGCGGCGTTGTGGCACATGGCGCAGTTTGTGCGGAACAGCTCGCCACCCTTGGCGGCGTCTCCCTTTTCATCGAGGACACCTGCCTCGGGAATGGACGGGCCGGGGCCGAGCGAGGCAACGTATGCGGAAAGCTGGTGGGTCTGCTCTTCGTTGAACTGGGCCGGCTTCTTGTACGCCTGCGGGCCGTTCATCTGCATGGGCATACGGCCCGTACCGACCTGGAAGTCGACGGCTGCGGCGCCGACGCCTACCAGGGACGGTCCGGACTGGGACCCGCTGGCACCCATGCCGTGGCAGGTGGCGCAGTTGGCGGCGAAGAGCTTGCCGCCCTCCTCTGCGTCGTTGGCGCTGAAGCTGGTGGTGGCCTTGGCCTGGTTGACGGTCGTGGCAACGGCGTACAGCCCACCAGTGACCAGGAGGCCCATCAGCAGCAGTGCAATTGCTGCCAGCGGGTGACGTCGCTTCTGCGAGAGTGCCTTCACGTGGTGGTTCCTTTATTCGATCGTGCGTTGGCTCCGGGAGCCGCTTCTTGAAATTCTACCTCTTGTAGAAAGAGTGGCAAGTGGTGCTACTTGAGGACATAGATGACCAGGAAGAGCCCGATCCAGACGACGTCAACGAAGTGCCAGTAATACGAGGTGACGATCGCTGAGGTCGCTTCGAAGTGGCCGAACTTCTTCGCCGCGAAGGACCGTCCCATTATGAGGAGGAAGGCAACCAGGCCGCCGATAACGTGCAGGCCGTGGAACCCGGTGGTGATGTAGAACGCCGAGCCATAAGCGTTGGAGGAGAGGGAAACATGCTCGGAAACGAGCATGGCGTACTCGGTTGCCTGGCCGGCCACGAAGAAGGAACCCATGATGAAAGTCACGGTGAACCATTCGTTCATTCCCCAGCGGGTGAAGCTGAGGGGGCCGCCGCTTCGGCGCGGCTGAAGCCGCTCAGCGGCGAAGACGCCCATCTGGCAAGTAAAGGAACTGGCCACGAGGACGATCGTGTTGACGAGCGCAAAGGGAAAGTTGAGCTTGGCTGTCTCTTCGGCCCACATTTGTCCGGAAGTCGAACGGAGTGTGAAGTACATGGCGAAGAGACCGGCGAAGAACATCAACTCACTGGACAGCCAGACTACGGTTCCAACAGAAACCATGTTCGGGCGATTCAGCGTCGGGTGCGCCGGGGTACTGGGGGCATGGGTCGCAGATGTCACATAGACATTATGTCTATAAAAGTCCCTGCTGCCCAACGCAAACCGCGTTTTGGGAGGACTTTTTCTACAAAGACGCGAATTCGAGCGGAAAAGTTCCCGGAGCGGTTCACATTGGTCATTGCGGTGCGCACCTCGATAGCATCGGAACGTGACTTCTCAGGCATCTGCACAGGCGGCAGTCAACTCGTGGCCGCGGCTCATCAAGGCACTCATCGACGGTACCGATCTCTCGGCCGGCAGCACCGAGTGGGCGATGAACTCGATCATGTCCGGGGAAGCGACGCCCGTCCAGGTTGCAGGCTTCCTCGTGGCCCTGCGTGCCAAGGGCGAGACAGTGGATGAACTCGTGGGCCTGGTGGCGGCCATGATCGCGAACGCGAGTCCCATGGACATCTCCGGGCAGAAGCTGGACATCGTCGGAACCGGCGGTGACCAGCAGAACACCGTCAACATCTCCACCATGGCGGCACTCATTGCCGCCGGCGCCGGTGCCAAGGTGGTCAAGCACGGTAACCGTGCTGCCTCTTCGACCTCCGGGTCCGCGGACGTGCTTGAAGCCCTGGGTGTGCGGCTGGACCTGCCGATCCCGAGGGTGGCCCTTAACGCTGAGGAGGCAGGCATCACCTTTTGCTTCGCCCAGGTGTTCCATCCGTCCATGCGCCACGCGGCCGTTGCCCGCCGTGAGCTCGGGGTCCCCACGGCGTTCAACTTCCTGGGTCCGATGACCAACCCCGCTAACGTGCAGGCCTCAGCGGTCGGCGTCGCCAACGTGCGGATGGCTCCGCTGGTGGCGGGGGTGCTGGCCAAGCGCGGGAGCCGGGGCCTGGTGTTCCGCGGGAATGACGGACTGGACGAGCTGACCACTACCGGCCCGTCGCGGGTGTGGGAAATCAGGAACGGCGAGGTGACCGAGGAGATGTTCGACCCGCGCGGGCTGGGCATCCGCCAGGCAACTCTTGAGGAGCTGCGCGGCGGGGACGCCGCGGCCAACGCCGCCGTCGTCCGGTCCGTTCTCTCCGGTGCGCAGGGACCGGCACGGGACGCTGCACTGCTGAACGCTGCCGCCGGACTCGTGGCGTTTGATCTCGACGCGGCCGGCCCGTTCAACGAACGGATGGCCGCGGCCCTCAAGCGCGCGGAAGAGTCTGTCCAGTCTGGTGCTGCTACTGCCGTGCTTGACCGCTGGGTCGCACTTTCCCGTAACTGACCCGCAGGCGTAACTAGCCCGCAGGCCGGCCCGTAAGCGGGCAAGCCTGCGGGAACCTACTCGTCGAAGCCGAGTGCGAAGGCTGCGTCCAGGTCATGCTGTGAATAGGCTCGGAAGGCGATCTGGGTGGTCGTGTGCACCACTCCGGAGACCTTGGAGAGCCTGTCCGCAATTACGTCCGCGAGGTCTTCATGCTTCGGAACCCGGGCGATCGCAATGAGATCCCATTCGCCGGTCACGGAGTAGACCTCGCTGATCCCCTGGATAGCGGAGATTTCTTCCGCGGTTTCCGGGATGCGGGAAGCATCTGTCTTAATCAGGACGAAAGCGGTGACCACGTGTGAGCCTTTCCGGATCTGTTGCGTCGTTGCCGGCCAACTTCAGCGCTCCCGTTGGGTGCTTCGGGGCCCCGGCCGTGTCACTGCCAGCCTAGTCCATCACGCCCGGCGACGGCGTGTGGTGAACCGCCGGACGCCGGCAGCTATCAGGCGGTATCCGAGCAGCAAAAGGCCCAGGCTGAGCAGGGCCACGATGATAAATGGCAGGACTACAGTTTGCCCTGTCACCGCCCGCAGGAGCATACCTACCGTCACCGCGCCGAGCCACACGGCGACGCCTGCGGGTGCCAGGGACAAGGGCGAGCGCCAGAGTCGCAAGACCAGCCAGGCCAGGGCCGCTCCTGCGAGGAAAGGCCAAGCGGTGGCGAACACGCCGGTGACGACGTCCCCGCGCTGATGGGCGTCCCGGCCGATGGCAGCGAAGAGCAGGATCAGAACGGCGTCGGCACCGGCGGCCAACACCGCTGAGCGCCGTGTCCGGGGCAGTAGAGGGCGGCCGGTACCGGAGGTCCGGGGGAGCGGGGACGTTGTGGAAGACATGCTGCCAAGCCTAGCGGCGCGGTCGTTGAAGCCGGTTATCAGCACAGGCTGGTTCAATGCGGCACAGCGGGGCTGCCCCCGGCGGGCTGGCCGGCGCGTGCAGAACGAGGCCGCTGGCTGGCGGAGTGCAGAACCGGGCGCGAATCTTGCCGCATGGCAGGTCGGCCTGGCGCACGCAAACGGCAGGGGAGTCCACCGGCCGCTAAGACCGAAGCGGGGGACAGCGGCTTCCGGCTCCCGAAGCAGGGAGGGAATATCAGGGCCATGGTGTAGGTTGCAGTTTCGTTAGTTAAGCACGACAGAAAAGAGAAGGACTCCCGTGGCAACCGATTACGACGAAGTACGTTCCGACGTTAAGGAATCACAGGACCGCTCGTTGGAGGCGCTGCAGTCCGCGAACGCCCCGGATGCCCGCAGCGTTGTCCGCGAGCTGGACGAATCCGATGCACTGGATGAAGGCATTACCCCCGGCGGTGAGTTTGTGGCCGAGGAACTCATTGTGCAGGTGATACCCCAGGCCGAGGATGAGTTCACCTGTTACTCGTGTTTTTTGGTCCGGCACCGGTCCCAGCTGGCACGCAAGAAAAACGGCCATTCGTACTGCACGGAGTGCGAAGGATAGGACGGCCGGGTACCCGCTGCCGGGGGAGCGGCCCGCACCTTCGGTAGCGCTCGAAGCGGCCGTCCTTGGCGATATCTGAACCCTGGGTGGTGTGGGGGAGCTGCGGCCCGGAGTGCAGGCCGAACGCGATTGCCGGGTAGCTGGATTTCGCTCCAGCTGTCGGGTAAACGGATTGCCGAAGTGGCAGACTTTGGTTATGAGCATCGAGCAGTGGTGGCCGAAGCTGGCACCCGCAACGCGGGACTGGCTGATTGAGAACAACGGCGGCGCCGTCCCGGCCGAGATGGTTGCCGAGATTACGCGGGCCGGTGGGGTCGTCGATTCCGAAGCATGGTGGTCTGGTGAGTACCGGGCCGGTGACTTCTATTTCTCCGACGAGGGTGTGGACTGGATCGAGGCCGTAGGCAATGGCGAAGTCCCCGAACCGCGCTGAACGGCAGAACGCAGGCAGATTCGGCAGACACCACATATTACCGGTCCACTTCCCCCGGCAATTTGCAACTACTTGACATAATGTTGATTATCGGCGTTTTCTGCAACGCTGGAAGTGGCCTTGGATCCAGCGTGACTCGCGCAAGTTGCGCGGCTTTGCCTCGCCGGGACGTTGCGCAACCCAAAGCCGCCGGATCCACGACCTTCTGTATCCTTTCAGCATGCGTATTCCGTTCAGCACCGACGTCCCGGCCCGCCTCGGAAAGTCCCTGGCGGCTCCGTGCAGGGCTGCGATCCTGAGCGTTGAATCCCTCGACAGCTGCGCTGAACCACGCCGCCCGCAGGTCCAGTTCGACGCCGGCAGCAACACAGCGTGCACCGTAGGGACACTCGTATGAGCGGGCATGATCACGATCACGGTGCAATCGCTGCCGGGAACCGCGCCAAGCTGATCCTGGTCTTTGCCATCACTTTCACCGTGATGGTCGCTGAAATCATCGGGGCTGTCCTGACGGGAAGCCTGGCGCTTCTGGCTGACGCGGGCCACATGTTCACCGACTCCACCGGACTGCTGATCGCCCTCATCGCGGCCTCCCTGGCGTTAAAACCGGCAACCCTCAAACGCACCTGGGGCTACAAACGCGCCGAAATCATCGCCGCCGCCGGTCAGGCGGCGCTGCTGCTCGGCGTCGGAGGATTCGTCATCGTGGAAGGTATCCGGCGGCTGATCGTGCCTGCCGAAGTCGGCGGCGGCACCATGCTGTGGTTCGGCATCATCGGGCTGGCCGGGAACGCCGTGGGACTGGTTGTCCTCGCGTCCGGGCGGAACCACAACTTCAACATGAAGGCGGCGTTCCTGGAAGTACTCAACGACGCCCTCGGTTCCGTTGCCGTCATTGTTGCGGCCATCATTATCGCCGTCACCGGTTGGGTCCAGGCAGACGCCGTTGTGTCGCTGCTGATTGGGGCGCTTATCATCCCGCGAACCCTGAAACTGCTTCGCGACACCGTTAATGTGCTGATGGAAAACGCCCCGCAGGGCCTGGATATGGCCCAGGTCCGCGAACACATCCTCGCACTCCCCCATGTCATCGACGTCCACGATCTGCATGCCTCACTGGTGGCCTCCGGCACACCCGTCCTCTCGGCGCACGTCACCGTCGAGGACGGGTGTATGACGGACGGCCACGCGGGAACCATTTTGGCGGAGCTGCAGCGCTGCGTCGCCGAACACTTCGACGTCAGTATCGAACACTCCACGTTCCAAATTGAGCCGGCCGCGCACCGCGACCAGGAGAGCATTCCGCACTGACTTGAGGTACCTGGTGCTTTCAGGCGCTGACGTAGGCCGCGAGGTGCTGGCCCGTGAGGGTGGAACGGGCCGTGACGAGGTCCGCCGGTGTGCCCTCGAACACGATCCTGCCGCCGTCGTGTCCGGCGCCGGGTCCGAGGTCGATAATCCAGTCGGCGTGCGCCATCACGGCCTGGTGATGCTCGATGACGATGACTGACTTGCCGGAGTCCACAAGCCGGTCCAGCAGACCGAGCAGCTGCTCGACGTCGGCAAGGTGGAGGCCGGTCGTCGGCTCGTCAAGGACGTAGATGCTGCCCCGCTCGGCCATCTGGGTGGCCAGTTTGAGCCGCTGCCGTTCCCCGCCTGAGAGGGTGGTGAGCGGCTGCCCGAGGCTGATGTATCCCAGCCCGACGTCGGAAAGCCGGGTGAGGATCTTATGGGCCGCCGGGACCGCCGCCTCCGCGGACTCGAAGAACCCGGCCGCTTCGGTCACCGGCATGGCCAGCACCTCGGCAATGTTCCGGCCACCCAGGGTGAAATCCAGCACAGACGCAAGGAACCGCTTGCCCTGGCATTCCTCGCAGCTGGACTCGACAGTCGCCATAACGCCCAGTTCGGTGTAGATCACACCGGCACCGTTGCAGGCGGGGCAGGCGCCCTCGGAGTTGGCGCTGAAGAGTGCCGGCTTAACGCCGTTGGCCTTGGCGAACGCCTTGCGGATCGGCTCGAGCAGTCCGGTGTAAGTCGCCGGGTTGCTCCGGCGTGAACCGCGGATGGCTCCCTGGTCGATCACCACGACGCCGTCCCGGCCGGCAATCGAGCCCTGGACCATCGAGCTCTTGCCGGAACCGGCGACGCCGGTGAGCACACACAGGACGCCGAGCGGAATGTCCACGTCGACGTCCTTGAGGTTGTGCGTCGCCGCGCCGCGGACTTCCATCGCAGCCGGCGATGTACGCACGGACTCCTTCAGCGTGGCCCGGTCGTCGAAATGGCGGCCGGTTGTGGTGTCGCTCCCCCGCAGCCCGTCCACGCTGCCTTCAAACACCACCTCGCCGCCGCCCGTGCCGGCGCCGGGACCAAGGTCGACGACGTGGTCCGCGATCGAGATGGTTTCAGGCTTGTGCTCCACCACAAGCACGGTGTTGCCCTTGTCCCGCAACTGCAGCAGCAGCCGGTTCATCCGTTCGATGTCATGCGGGTGCAGGCCGATCGTCGGTTCGTCGAACACGTATGTAACATCCGTGAGCGAGGAGCCGAGGTGCCGGATCATCTTGGCGCGCTGCGCCTCTCCCCCGGACAGGGTTCCGGCCGGCCGGTCCAGCGAGAGGTAGCCGAGCCCGATCTCCGCGAATGAATCCAGAAGGTGCTGCAGCCCGGTGAGCAGCGGGGCCACTGACGGCTCGTCCAGATCCCGGACCCAGCCGGCGAGGTCGCTAATCTGCAGGGCGCAGACGTCAGCAATGTTCTTGCCGTTGATCTTCGAGGAACGCGCCTCTTTGCTGAGCCGGGTTCCGTCACACTCCGGGCAGGTCGTGAAGGTGACGGCCCGCTCGACGAAGGCGCGGATGTGTGGCTGCATGGCTTCCGGGTCCTTGGCCAGCATGGATTTCTGGATCTTGGGGATCAGCCCCTCGTAGGTCAGGTTGATTCCTTCGACCTTGATCTTGGTCGGCTCTTTGTAGAGCAGATCGTGCAGCTGCTTCTTGGTGAACTTGCCGATCGGCCGGTCCATGTCGAAGAATCCGGAGCCGCCGAAAATGCGGCCGAACCAGCCGTCCATGCTGTAGCCGGGGATGGTCAGTGCACCTTCGTTGAGGGACTTGCTGTCGTCGTACAGCGCCGAGAGATCAAAATCGGTGACCGAGCCCAAGCCCTCGCAGCGCGGACACATGCCGCCCTGGTAGACCACGTCCCGCACCACGTTCCGCTCGACCCTGCCGCCCTTTTCGGTACTCATCACTCCGCTCGCCTTGCGCGTCGGGACGTTAAACGCGAACGCGGTGGGCGAGCCGATGTATGGCTGTCCGAGCCGGCTGAAGAGGATGCGCAGCATCGCGTTGGCGTCGGTGGCGGTACCCACTGTGGAGCGCGGGTTGGCGCCCATCCGCTCCTGGTCGACGATGATCGCTGTGGTGAGGCCCTCCAGGATGTCGACGTCCGGCCGTGCCAGTGAAGGCATAAAGCCCTGCACAAAGGCGCTGTACGTCTCGTTGATCATCCGCTGCGACTCCGCGGCGATAGTCGCGAACACCAGCGAGCTTTTTCCGGAGCCGGAGACCCCGGTGAACACCGTGAGCCGCCGTTTCGGGATCTCCAGGTTAATGTCCTTGAGATTGTTCTCGCGTGCACCTACCACCCGGATCAGATCGTGGCGGTCCGCAACGTGCAGCGCGGGCGACTGGGTATCCGGCGTCGGTGCCGTGCTCATTGTGACTCCATCCCGTGGGGCGCCGCGGCCGCAGTCTCCGCCGGGTCACCTGGCTCAATCTAACCAGCTTCGACAACGCATCGTCAGCTGACATCCATTGTCTTCTGCGCAGGCCTCCCTGAGAATGAACCATGACGGTCTACTTGAGGTCCCTGGAAACTGCTGTCCCGCCAACTGTCTTGATCCAGACGGAAGCACGGGATGTTTTTGCCGCCCAACCGGGACTGACCAGACTCGGTACCCGGCTGGTCAGCACGTGCTTCGATTCCGCCGCAATCGACACCCGCCACACCGCTGTTGATGAACTGACAAAGGACTTCCAAGCGGAGAATCCACGGTTTTTCGACGCCGGCACAGGGCTGCTGTTGAGCCCCAGTACTAAGGTCCGCAACGACATCTTCGCCGCCGAGGCCACCAAACTCTTTATCGAGGCGGCCCGGAAGGCCCTGGACGCCTGCCCCGGAATCTCTCCGGCCGGCATCACACACCTCGTCACGGTGTCTTGCACCGGCTTCTTCAACCCAGGACCGGACTACAAAATCGTCCGTGCCCTCGGCTTGAATCCTGCGGTGCAGCGCTACCACCTGGGATTTATGGGCTGCTACGCGGCGTTTCCCGCATTGCGGGCAGCCAAGTCCTTCTGCGAGGCGGATCCGGACGCCGTCGTCCTGGTCGTCTGCGCCGAACTTTGTTCGCTGCACGTGCGCACCTCTAACGACCCGGACACCATCATGGGTTCGGCGTTGTTCGCCGACGGAGCCGCCGCCGCCATCGTGACTGCCCTTGAGGACCCGGACGAGCCCGCTCTGCTGCAGCTGGACCATTTCGAGACGGTGCTGACGCCGGTCGGGGAGGAATCCATGGCCTGGAATATCGGCGACGAGGGCTTCGAGATGGTCTTGGGAAATTACGTCCCGCACATTATTGATGACCACATCATCGGCGCCCTGGAACCACTGCTCGCCCGGGAAGGAGCCTTGCTGGGCTTGCCCTACCGCGGTATCCGGCACTGGGCTATCCATCCTGGCGGCCGCAGCATCCTGGATAAGGTCCAGTCCAGGCTGGACCTCAGCGATGAGCAGCTGGTCCCGGCACGTGAGACGTTGCGCAACTACGGGAACATGAGCAGCGCCACAGTGCTGTTTGTGCTCCGGCACATCCTGGACCTGCCGCCGGCGGAAGGGGTCGAGGGCGGCAGCGAACGGATCTGTTCGATGGCGTTCGGCCCCGGACTGACGGTTGAATCCGCACTCTTCACGAAGCTCGGCAGTGTCCAGCGCGGTGCTCCCAAGCGCGGCGGGGACCCGGTACAGACCGCGGAATCGGTCGGTGCCGGGTCCCCGCAGCCGGAATCTGCCCTGGCCTGAGTTTCGGTGCTGAGCCTGCGTGCACGGGCGGCACACGCCGTCGAGGAAATGGACCTGCCCGACTGTGACCCTGCCCGGCTGGAGCGCACCTATGCCCAGTTCGCCCTGGTGAACCGCGCCGTCTCCGGCTGGCGCAGCCTCTACCTTCGCCAGCTCCGGCCGCGCCTGCGCCCCGGCGTCCCTGCCACCCTGCTGGACATTGGCTGCGGCGGCGGCGACGTGCCGGTGATGCTTTCCCGCTGGGCGGCCAGAGACGGCCTCCGCCTGGAGATCACTGCTATTGATCCGGATCCCCGCGCCGGCCGCTTCGCCGCGGAACGCCATTCGTCCACTGGCGTGAAGTTCCGCAGCTGCACAGCTGCGGAGCTGGGCTTCGAAGGCCTCAGCTTTGACCTGGTCGTGTCCAACCATGTGCTCCACCACGTGGCCGAGCATGAGCTTCCGGTGTTCCTCGCCGAGTCCGCCGCGCTCAGCCACGGCACCGTCATCCACAACGATCTCCGGCGCAGCGCGGCCGCGTACGGGCTCTTTTTTGCCGGGTCCTGGCCGTTTGCCGGCTCGTACATCAGGCCCGACGGCCTCACCTCCATCCGCCGCAGCTACACCGCAGCAGAATTGCGCAAGGCAGTTCCGCCCGGCTGGACTGTCCTCAGCCGGGCCCCTTTCCGGAACTTGCTGATCCGTGAGGCGGTTCCCGCCGGTGGTTGATGTTCTTGTGGTCGGCGGTGGCCCGGTGGGCCTGTTTATGGCCGCGCTGCTGCTCCAGCGGGGAGCCAGCGTCCGGATCCTGGAACGTCGGGCAGTCCCGGAACCGCACTCCCGGGCGATCGGCATCCATCCCCCCTCGTTGGACGCGCTCGACGGGGTCGGTGTGGCAGCAGTCCTGGCGGCCGAAGGGGTGCCGATCCGGAACGGCGTCGCCCTCGGCGGCGGCCGGACACTCGCACGGATGTCGTTCGCCGGGGTTTCGGACAGCTATCCGTTTGTCCTCTCCCTGCCGCAGGCCAGGACGGAGGCCATCCTGGAACACCGCGTCCGGCAGCTGGACCCCGCAGCCCTCCACCGCGGGGTCCAGCTCACGGGATTGCACGAGGACGGCGGCCTGGTCGCAGCCGACGCCACCGCAGCGGGATCGGTCCGCCGCTACTCGGCGTCCTTTGTTATTGCCGCCGACGGCGTCCGGTCCACAGTCCGTGCGCAGCTCGGCACGGCTGTCCGGGCGAGGGACTATCCGGACAGCTACCTGATGGGCGACTTTGCCGACACCACAGGGTTCGGTGCGGATGCCGCCCTGTTCCTGGAATCCGCGGGAATCGTGGAGTCCTTCCCGCTGCCGGGGTCGTTACGCCGCTGGGTAGTGCGCGTGACGGGCTCCGGGAACGGCACGGACGCCGCCGGGCTGGTGCAGCTGGTCAGGCAGCGGACCGGGATCGACGTCGATCCCTCGGGCCACAGTATGCTGAGCCGATTTGGCGTGCGTACCCGCCTGGTCCGCACCATGGTGGCCGGCCGCACAATCCTGATCGGTGACGCCGCCCACGAGATCAGCCCGATCGGCGGTCAGGGCATGAACCTGGGCTGGCTCGACGCCGCGGCGCTGGCTCCCCTTGTGCTGGCGGCGCTGGCGGGCGCGGACGTGGGTGCGCAGTTGCGGTCCTTCGAGGCCGGACGTATTGCTGCGGCCGCCCGGGCAGCCCGCCAGGCCGAGATCAACATGGCGCTGGGGCGGCCGCTGCCGGCGGTGCCATGGTCTGCGCGGAACCGCGCGATTGCGGCGGCCGCTGCCGTGCCCGCCGTAAAGAACTTTGTGGCCCGCCGGTTCACCATGCAGTGAGGGCCCGCCCGCCGCGACGACCCGGCAGGACGCCGGAGAGCGTAACTCAGGCCGGGGTGAAGTAGCAGTCGTAACTGTCTTGGCTGACAATCGTGCCGTCCCGGACCTCAAAGACGGCAGCGATCCTGGCCCGGATGACCTCGCCGCTGTTCCAGTGCGGCAGGTCCATCAGCAAGGTGGCGCTCCAGTCGGCTTCCAGCACCACCCGGGTCCCTTCGCAGGTTGTGCGGCGAACCAAGAAGCACTGCCCCGAGACGACTTGATGGGCTGCCGCGGCCCCGGCCAAGGCCTCGTCGCGGTTCCTCGCGGCACCTGCCGGTGCCAGCAGATGCGGTGCCTCGCTCAGCGTATAGTCTTCGGCGAGAAGCGGGGCGATCTCCGCCGGGCCGCCGTTGGCCTCAATAGCCCGCAGGAAGTTCAGGACAGATTCCAGGGGGGTCGGTGACGTCATGGCAACGAGACTAGCCGATGACGGCCGCGAGGCGCCGCCGCACCGGCCCGCGGCCGGAATACACTGATTCTATGGGCCGACTTCTTCCGCTCGTGCGGCGCCCTCCCGGCGAAAACCATCGGATTCCGGTGTGTAGGCGTGCCGCGGCCATGGTGTGCCTTGCGCTGACGGCCTCATGCAGCGCGGGCGCCACCCGCCCCGTCGGTCCCGTCAACGCACCACCAACGTCGGCTGCCGCCTTACCCATCACTGTCGAGATCAACCAGCTCCGCGACAACTACAGCCGGCAGATCATTGCCGTGCAACTCACGAACAACACCGACGGTCCGGTGACCGTGCTCAGCGCAGGGGTTGCCAGCCCGCTCTTTTCCGGCACGATCCCGTGGCAGGCAGCCCCCGGCGGAATCGAAATTCCACCGGGCCAGACCAAGATCCTGCCAGCCCAACTGCGTGCCCCGGACTGCGGAATCCGGACCCTGCCGCCGGGCGCGGGACCGGATGTTTCACTGGGCCTGGCCGTTGCCGGCGGAGCAGTTCACACCTCGACGGTCACCGCCGGCGACCCCTACGGCGTGATGGACCGGAACAACGCGGAAATGTGTCTTGCCCAGGCCGCCGGTGCGGTCGCTGACCTCCGGTTGGAAACGGAACTTGAGGTCTCCGCTGACGCCAAGAGCGCCGTCCTGCGCCTTGACGTCACACCGCGCAGCGTCCCGGGCGCCGTGAACCCCGGCTCGCTCGGAAGCCTGACCATCGACCGGATCGACGGGACAACCCTGCTCGACGAGGACCCGAGCCACCCCTGGCCGCGCTCTGTCTCGATCAGCGCCGGTGGTGCCGGCCAGCAATTCCGGCTGGTGATCCGACCCGCACGCTGCGATCCGCACGCCGTCGCTGAAGATAAAGTGGGCACTTTGCTCCCCCTCCGTGTCTCTTCGGGGGGACGGGAGGGAGTCTTGAAAGTTGACGCCGGCGCGCTGCTGCGTGGACGCATCTACGACTTTATTACGGCCGCCTGCGGACGCAAGTAGTCTGTTGGCATGTATTCCGACGCCAAGCCCACTGACTTCAGCGCCGCCCGCATCCATGAAACTGTCCAGCAGCTACTGTCCGCCGGGGTGCTTCCGGGCATTGTCCAGGCCGGGCATCCGGTGCTCAGGCAGCTCGCCGCGCCGTTCAGCGGCCAGGTGAGTGACGCCGAGCTGGGCCAGTTGATCGACCTGATGCGCAGCGTTATGCATAAGGCACCCGGCGTGGGCCTGGCAGCACCACAGCTTGGCGTCCCGCTGCAGCTCGCGGTTCTCGAGGACCAGTTCGACGTCGATCCCGACGTCGCCGCTGTCCGCGGACGGGAGCCGTTGCCCTTTTTTGCCATGCTCAACCCGAGCTACCAGCCACTTGGCGGCACCACAGTGGCCTTTTACGAAGGCTGCCTGTCGCTGCACGGACTTCAGGCCGCAGTCAACCGGCCCGAACGGGTTCGGCTCGACTTCACCGCAGCGGACGGCAGCCGGCAGCAGCGGGAATTCAGTGGCTGGCAGGCACGGATCGTCCAGCACGAAACTGACCACGTGCACGGCATCCTCTACCTTGACCGTGCCGAACTGCGCTCGATCAGCAGCAACGCCGAGTATTCCGCACGCTGGGCGCAGCCCGACATCAGTCTCGCCCGCCGGGAACTCGGCTTCCTTCCGGGCGATAGCGCCGACTGAACTCCGACTGAAGGCCGGCTGGCCGTCAGCCTTGACATGAGCCGGTGCCGTCAGCCTTGACGTCCGCCGGGGCCGTCCGCGGTGCCGTCAGCCTTGACGTCCGCCGGGGCCGGATTGGCCGCCGTGGGGAGGTACCGGGCCCACCACCGCAGGATCTGGTCGAAACGCTGCTTGCGGTGGTGCGGTGTTCCGGTGCGTGAGAGCTCATGGTTCTCCCCCGGGAAGACGAGGAAGGCGGCCTCCACACCGTGCTGTTTGAGCGCCGTGAAGTACCGCTGGCCCTGCTCCACCGGACACCGGAGGTCCTCCTCGCTGTGGATCACAAGCGAGGCGGTGCGCACCCGGTCCACCCGGGACATCGGGCTTTGCGCCGCCATCTGTTCGGCCGCGCGCCCGGTGTACTCCCCGCCGAAGAACCAGCCGATGTCCGAGGAGCCGACGAAGCTCACGGGATCGAGGAATCCACGCTCCACAATGGCGGCTTTGAAGCGGTGGTCGTGGCTGATGGTCCACGCGGTGAGGTAGCCGCCGTAGGACCCGCCCATAATGCCGAGCGCCCCGGCATCGAGCTCCTCGAACGTGCTGAGCGCGCCGTCGAGGAAGGCCAGGACGTCCTGCATGTCAAGGGTTCCCATCTTTTCCTTGATGGCCCGTCCGTGGTCTTGTCCGTAGCCGGCGGAACCGCGGGGGTTGCACATCAGGACCGCGTAGCCCGCCGCGGCGTAGACCTGTGCTTCGTCGAACAGCGCGCCGGTGAACTGGGCGAACGGGCCGCCGTGGATGTTCAGCAGCACCGGGTGCGGTCCGCGCCCCGGCGGCTGCACAAGCCAGCCGTGGACGGGGTAGCCGTCTGCTGAGGGGACTGTGAACTCCAGAGGCTTGATGATTCCGGGGCCGGAACGCAGCGCCGCGGAGAAATCGGTCAGGATCCGGAGCTGTCCGCCCGCAAGCACAGCAGTGTCCCCCGCCGTCGCCGCGTCCGTGAAACTGACCACCAGCGAGCCGCCCGACGCCGCGGCGCCGGTGGCCACCCGTTTTCCGCTAACCAGCACCTGGTGCTTCCCGGAGGCGTGGAACTCGATCACTTCGACCGTTCCGCAGACAGTATTGAGCAGCAGCACCGCGTCAGGGCCGGACAGTTCGATCCTGCCGTTGCAGCTCAGGTCCATCGTCTCGGCGTCGCTCAGCCGGGTGGCGTCGCCGCCGCCGGCCGGCAGCACGTAAAGAGCGGTGTTGCGTGCCACGAAGTCCAGGCCCGAGGCGCCCAATTCCTGGGCGAGGAAAAACAGCCGGTGTCCGTCCGGCGACGCGCGGACGGCGTGCACGTCCTGCCGGCCGGTGTTCTCCGGTACCACGGCCAGCGGCTCGGCTCCCCCGGTGCCGTCGCCGGTGTCCAGGCGGTAGATGCCGCTCGCAAGGTCGGCGTCGCTGCCACGATGCAGGGCCGCGACAAAATAGATTGCCAGCCCGTCGGCGCTGAAACCCGCACCGGTGTGGTCTGTGGCAGCCGTGGTTAGTTGCCGTGCGGCCGGGAGACCAACACCGGGTGTGCCGCCGTCGGCAACTGCGGTGCCGGACTTCAAAGCCCGGCCCGTTGGCACCACCTTGGGTTCAGCGCCAAGATCGGGCACTTCGACCAGGAAGAGCTGCACTGGCTGGTCCGCAGTGTATCCGACGCCGTTCATGCGGTACTTGTAGTCGGTGATCAGCCGGGCGTCCTCGCTGCCGGCGGATACCCCGGGGGTGCTGCCGTAGCGGCCGTTTTCCGGGGTTCTGGCCCCGTAGACAATTTGCCGGGAGTCCGGCGACCAGGCAAACTGGGACACTCCCAGCGGTGCGCCGGTGACTGGCAGCGGTTCCCCGCCGCCGGCCTCGACAATGTGGAGTTGAGGTTTTCCACCGTCCGCGGCGCGCAGGAAGGCCAGCATCTGTCCGTCCGGTGAGAAGTCCGGAGCGGTGTCGCGGAATCCGCGGGTCAGGCGGCGCGGAGCCTGACCCGGTCCCAGCGGCACCGTCCAGAGTTGCCCAACGTAGGCGTCGGCATCGAAATCGGGCCGGATCACGGAGACCACGGCGTGCCCGCCGTCTGGATGCACGGCAGGGGCGGACACGGAATTCAGCAGCGGCAGATGTTCGGATTTCACGTGTGCGAGCCTAGCCCCAGTTTCCCCAGCAGTGAAATAGCTCACGTCGGCGGCGCTGTGCCGTTCTGGAACGCCGCCGCCGCGGACCGGCCACCTAGGATGGACAGTATGCCCCCCGTTTCCCCCGACTTGCTGCTCTGCCCGGTCTGCCGGGCCCGGCTGGCTCCCGGCGGACCTGGCGTGCCGGCCCTGAAGTGTCCTGCCGGGCACAGCTTCGACGCCGCGAAGCAGGGGTACTTCAACTTCCTCGTTGGTAAAGGCACCGTATTCGAAGCCGATTCGGCCTACATGGTGGCGGCGCGCTTCGAATTCCTCGGCGCCGGCCACTACCGTCCGCTCGCGGATGCCGTGGCGGAACTGTCCGCCCGCTTCCTCGCAGGCGTTGACCCGCAAACGCCTCCGGTTGTGCTGGACGCAGGAACGGGCACCGGCCACTATCTCCGGGCTGTGCTGGACCAGGCCGCGCTGGACCGGACGCCCGCCCGGGCGATCGGCCTGGACATCTCTAAGTTCGCCCTCCGCAGGGCCGCGAAACTGAACCCCGAGGCGGTAAACCTCGTCAGCGACGTGTGGCAGCCGCTGCCGCTGGGTGACGGCAGCGTCGATGTCATCACTGTGGTCTTCGCGCCGCGCAACCCAAATGAGTTTGTCCGGGTGCTGCGCCCTGTCGGCCGGTTGATTGTGGTGACTCCGCGGCCGGGACATCTCCAAGAGGTGGCAGGCCAGTCCGGCATGCTTGGGATCGAGCCGACAAAGGACGAACGGCTCGCGGCCTCACTCGAAGGACACTTTTCGACGCTCTCCACCGACGATCTGGATGTGCCGCTGCTGCTCTCCCCGGACGACGTCCTTCGGCTGGCCCTGATGGGCCCCGCCGGGCACCATCTGAACCGGGATGCCCTGCTGGCCTTCGCGGCCGGGCTGCCGCCGCGCACAGCCGTCTCTGCCCGGTTCCGGATCAGTGTCTTTGAGCCGCGCGCCAAAGCCGCAGATAACGACTTGGCCACTTTCGCAAACTGATTTCTGCGGCCCTCCGCACGGCTTGCCTATCGGCTTAGGATGGAATGAGAGTAACTGAGGGTCTGCGCCTGCAGCCCCTGGGGCGAAGGGGGAATGATGCTGGACTGGCTAGCCGAAAACTGGTGGGCGCTGTGGCTCACGGTGTTCCTGGTTTTTGCCGTGGTAGAGATGCTCACTCTGGACCTCTTTTTTATCATGCTTGGCGGTGGCGCTCTGGCCGGACTGGTGGCAGCATTCGCGGGGGCCGACCTGGGCCTGCAAATCGTGGCGTTCTGCGTCGTGTCGCTGCTGATGATCGGCTTCGTCCGGCCCGTCGCGCTCAAGCACCTCCGCAAGGGTCCGGACGACCTTCGGAGCAACGTCGAAAGGCTGATCGGTGAATCCGCGCTGGTCATGGAGCCGGTCAGCGCCAGCGGCGGCCTGGTTAAAATTGGCGGCGACGTCTGGAGCGCCCGCTCCGAGACCGGCATGCTGGCCGCTGGCCAGCACGTAATTGTCAGAGCCATCGACGGCGCTACTGCCGTCGTCGCCCCGCAGCAGGAAACTGCCGTCCAGTAGCCGAAGCAAGAATTCCGGCGGCCGTCACCGGCGCCGGGGACGCGGCGGGACTCCGCCGCACACCATGGCAAGACCAAATCTGGGGAATAGGTGAAGTATGGATATCGCAGTCGCAATCGTGCTGCTGGTGCTCGTTGCGTTCGTAATAATAGTGCTGGTCCGGTCGGTTCGGATTGTCCCGCAGGCACGGGCCGGCGTCGTCGAACGGCTGGGCAAGTACCAGCGGACGCTGAACCCCGGCCTTACGATCCTGATCCCGTTTGTGGACCGGCTGCTGCCGCTGCTTGACCTGCGTGAACAGGTGGTCTCTTTCCCGCCGCAGCCGGT
Organism: Arthrobacter sp. UYCu512; assembly: GCF_040547075.1. Taxonomy (NCBI): domain Bacteria; kingdom Bacillati; phylum Actinomycetota; class Actinomycetes; order Micrococcales; family Micrococcaceae; genus Arthrobacter; species Arthrobacter sp. UYCu512. The sequence goes on along the minus strand of NZ_JBEPPA010000008.1, from coordinate 190,914 downwards.
GATCACCGAGGACAACCTCGTCGTTTCGATCGACACGGTGGTCTACTTCCAGGTCACCGATGCGCGGGCAGCCACGTACGAGATCGCGAACTACATCCAGGCCGTCGAACAGCTCACCACCACGACGCTCCGAAACGTTGTGGGCGGCCTGAACCTCGAAGAAGCCCTCACCTCACGTGATCAGATCAACGGCCAACTCCGCGGTGTGCTGGACGAGGCGACCGGCCGCTGGGGCATCCGTGTCTCGCGGGTGGAGCTCAAGGCGATTGATCCGCCGCACTCCATCCAGGATTCGATGGAGAAGCAGATGCGCGCCGAACGGGACCGGCGCGCCGCCATCCTGACGGCGGAGGGCACCAAGCAGTCCGCCATCCTCACCGCTGAAGGCCAGCGGCAGTCCTCGATCCTGAAGGCCGAAGGCGACGCCAAGGCGGCGATCCTTCGGGCCGACGGTGAAGCCCAGGCCATCCAAAAGGTGTTCGGTGCGATCCACAAGGGCAACCCGGACCAGAAGCTCCTGGCCTACCAGTACCTGCAGACCCTGCCGAAGATCGCCGAAGGCTCGGCGAACAAGCTGTGGATCATTCCGAGTGAAGTCGGCGAGGCGCTCAAAGGTATCGGCAGCGCCCTCGGCGGAAGCAAGGACGGCCAGGCCAACGATGGGCTTTTTGGGCCTGATTCTGACGCGGCCAAGGCCGAAACCGCCGGACCGGCAGCGTCCGCGGGAGGCCCCGCCGACGGCGGAGTGGATCTCAAGGGCCGGCAAGAGCCCTAAGCGTTCCCGGTCAAGGGGAGGTATCCGCCGCTGGCGGGTGCCTCCCCTTTCCGCATCCCGCGAGGGCAGCCCGTTCCCTAAGCTTTACCGGGGACGGCCCGTTCGCGTATACTTAAATATTTGTCCGGCCGGTTCGGTCCGGCGGAACATTTAAGCTTCGCAAAGCGTTTTCTTTAGTGACGTTGTATCCGTTAAGGGTCCTGTGAGAATGCGCAATGCAAACCGTAGTCCGGCGCGGCCCCACAGCCCCCGGCTCACGCAGGGCCTGACCCTGCGAACCGAATAGAGGGAGAAAAGATGAGCGATCGCAGCCTGCGGGGTATGCGCCTTGGCGCCCAAAGCATGGAGACCGAGTCCGGTGTCGAGCCGGCTCCGCGCCAGCGGGTCGAGTACCGGTGCGCGGACGGCGAGCAGGTTTTTGTGACCTTCTCCTCCGAAGCCGAGATCCCCCCGGTGTGGGTCTCCAAAACAGGCAAAGAAGCCCTGCTCGTTGATGGCGAACGCCCGGTGAACCTCAACGAAAAGGCCGTTCGAACGCACTGGGACATGCTCCTGGAACGTCGCTCCCTGCCGGAACTTGAGCAGATCCTCGAAGACCGCCTGACGATCCTGCGCGAACGCCGGGGCGAACGGCGCTCCGCCTAAGGAACCCGCAGTCCAGGCACAGCAAAGGGGCCGGCCCGCACCGTCACAGACGGTGCAGGCCGGCCCCTTTTTTGTCCCCGGACGGGCGAGGGCTAGCGCTTGTGGCTGCCAAGCTTGCCGGACAAAGTGTTCCAGCGTGCGGCCAGGCCCCACTTGGTGACGTTGATCATGGCTTCGACCACGATGTTTCCGCTCATCTTCGAGGCGCCCAGTTCGCGTTCAACGAAGGTGATGGGCCGTTCGACAATTGTCAGACCCAGCTTGGCCACGCGCCAGGCAAGGTCCACCTGGAAGCCGTAGCCGACGGAATCAACCGCGTCCAGGTTCAGCTTCTCCAGGGTGCTGCGCCGGAACGCACGGAAACCGCCGGTAACATCCTTGATTTTCAAACCCAGCAGGAGCCGGGCATAGGTGCTGCCGACCCGGGAGATGGCTTGCCGGTACAGCGGCCAGTTGACGACGCTGCCGCCCGGTACCCAACGCGAGCCCATGGCGAGGTCGGCGCCTTGTTCGACGGCCTCGAGCAGTTGCGGAAGTTGCTCCGGCTGGTGCGAACCGTCAGCATCCATTTCGACGAGCACGTCGTAACCGGCGGCGAGGCCCCATTTGAACCCGGCGATGTACGCTGCGCCCAGTCCGGCCTTTCCCGCTCGGTGCAGGACGTGGACCTGGCTGTCCTCAGCGGCAAAGCGGTCCGCAAGCTGCCCGGTGCCGTCGGGGCTGTTGTCGTCGACAACCAGGACGTCGGAGCCAGGCACAGCCGTGCGCAGGCGCCCGAGAGTCTTGGGCAACGATTCCAGCTCGTTGTAGGTCGGGATGATCGTGAGGACACGCACAGCGAGGCCTTTCCTTGGAGGGAGCGGTCAAACGCCCGGCCAGTCACTTCAGAACTGACACCAGGCGCAACTCTCCATTATAGGCAGTCACCGGGCCCGCTGGGTCCGCGGCAGGTCCCGGGGCAGATCCACCCGCTTCGGGCCAGTTGCGGCGGCCAGCGGATAGGGCCGCAGAAACCGTTTTCTGCTGCGAAGTGGACCTGCCCCCTGTGGTACCCGTGGCCATGACCAAGTCAGCTGCCGGCTTGCGGCAACCTGGAAATGACCGGGGGACGTCCGGAGTCTGCGGCGTACGCAACCCTCCGTTGACCCTCAATGCTACGGGCCGGCCCCGATCTGTCAACCGCTTCCTGACCTGCCGGTTTATCCGTTGCCGCAGGTCAGGCGGGCTTGTCGGGGCTCGAATTTTCCGCTGGCAGCGGCCGGATCCGCAGTCGGTCAGCCTCGCAGCGAGCCGCTGGAATATAGTTCGCGGCCGTCCTTGACTGTCTGCAGGCAGACCGGCTCGGAGCCGGTATCCAGGGCAGGCAGCAGCGGCGTCCTGGCGCGGGGGTCCGTGCTCCAGGACTGGACCCGGCCGTCAGCTACCTGCACCATAAGTTCCTCTACTTCCCAGACTGCGAAGCTGGCCGGGGCGCCAGGTACCAGCTGGCCGGCCATCGGGTTGCGATACCGGGCGGCGCGCCAGCCTGCCCGGGTGTGGCCGAGGAACGCCGCGCGGGCCGAGATCTGCTCCGCGGGGTTGTTGTGCTGCAGGCAGGCCCGGACGCTTGCCCAGGGCCGCATCGCAGTGACCGGACTGTCACTGCCAAAGCAGATCGGCACACCCGCGGCGTAGAAGGATGCAAAAGGATTCATGCCGTCCCGCCGGGACCCGAGGCGCTGCTGGTAGAGACCGTCCCCGCCGCCCCATGAAGCATCAAAGCCGGGCTGGACGCTGACCGTCACCGAGTAGGCCGCCAGCCTGCGGATGGAGTCGGCGTCAGCGAGCTCGACATGTTCGAGACGGTGGCCCGCTGCCCGGACCCGTTGTTCACCGACGTCTGCCGCCGCCAGGTCCAGGGCCTCCAGCGCCGCATCCAGACCGGCGTCGCCAATGACGTGGAAGCCCGCCTGGATGCCCAACAGCGAGCATACGGACAGGTGCGCGGCGGCTTCCGCGACCGACAGATAAAGGCTCCCGCGTTCGCCTGGGGCGTCACTGTAGTCCGCCCGCAGTGCCGCGGTCCGCGAACCGATGGAGCCGTCCATGTTCAGGTCCCCTGCCAGCCCGAGTACCGGCACGCCCAGGCTGTCGAGCAGAGACCGGGCCTGGTCTGCCGAGGTTGCCAGTTCACCCCAGTAGGGCAGGACCTCCGGAACGGCGTCTGCGCCCGAGTTCCAGGCCGCGGCGAGCTGCAGGTCCTCGATACTGCCAATATGCGGCGCGGCCATTTCCGCCACGGCGACATAGCCGTTGGCCGCTGCCTCGGTGAGCGCCCGCCGCTGGTAGCCGCGCAAGGCGGCGGCCGGCAGTTGACGGGCAGCGAGCCGGGCGGCGGTGTGCGCCGCGCGCTTGACCTGGCTGCCCTCGCCAAAACCGTCCCTCCCGTGCAGACCGGCGGTTGCCGCCAACGAGGAGGAGACGATTGCCGAGTGCACGTCAACACGGGACAGGTAGACGTCCCGTCCCCCGGCGGCACGTTCCAATTCTTCGCGGGAAGGCAGTGCTGAGTCCGTCCACTGGGTGTCGTCCCAGCCGTGGCCGAGCACTGTGCCGTTGGCTGTGGAACCGGCGACGGCGTCGAGCAGTTCCCGGGCAGAGCGGACGTCGCCGAGCTGCAGCGAGTCCAGGGCAATCCCGGTTTCCGTGAGATGGACGTGGGAATCGACAAATCCGGGGGCCAGGAGCGCACCCTTAAGGTCGATGATCTCCATCGAGGCGTCCGCGATCGAGCCGGCAGCCTGCTCGGACCCGACCCAGGCGACGGTGTCGCCGTCGACCAGCAGCGCCGTCGCGAAGGGATCCGCGGCCGTGTAGACGGAGCCGTTGCGGTAGAGCGTTACCTTGCGCGGCGCGGGGATGGCCGGTGAATCTGTCATGGGTCTTGGACTCCTTGCAACTGGTGGCCGGTGTGGCCGGACATGTTCGACGACGGTGGGGGCCCGGCCCGACGGCCGGCAGCGGCGGTCAGGCCACTGAGGAGTACGCGACGACGCCGCGCTTGATGAGTTTGATGGCCTCGGCGCACAGCCGCGAGACCCGCGGGTCCAGCGTCGGGATTTTCGCCAGCTGGTCCAACAAATCGATGACCTGTTTCACCCACCGGACAAAGTCGCCGGCGGCCAGGTCCGTCCCGCTGAGGACCTCCTGCAGGTGACGGCCTTTGGCCCACTTAAACATCGGCCAGGCCAGGCCCAGTTCGGGTTCGCCGGTCAGCGGGAGCTTGTTGGCTTCCTCAACATCCTCCAGGGCTGACCATTCGCGCACCACAATGTCGACGGCGGATTCCAGCGAAACACTCGGCAGCTTGGGCCGGAGGCCACGTTCCTCACGTTTGGCCTGGTAGACCAAAACGCTGGCCAGGGCGGCCACTTCGGCGGCGTCCAGGTCATTAAAGGCGCCGAGGCGAAGCGACTGCGAAATGAGCAGGTCCTTTTCGCCGTAGATCCGGCGCAGCCGTTGACCATCCGCTCCGATGGTGAGCACGCCGTCCTCCGACGTCTCCAGGTACCCGTAGCCGGAGAGGACTCCGCACACCCGGTCGAAGGTTTTGGCGATGGTGTTGGTCCGGCCCTGGATCTGGCGCACCAGCCCGTCCGTCTCCTGCCGAAGCTTCCAATAGCGCTCCGACCAGCGCGCGTGGTCCTCCCGTTCGCTGCACCCGTGGCACGGGTGGGCGCGGAGTTCGCGGCGCAGCTCAGCGATCCGCTTTTCCTGATCCGGCTGCGCAGCGGCGCGGCCAAAGTCATCGTTCCTGCTCGGCGGCGCCGGCGGCCGGTTTTCCCGGAGGGCGTTGCGGACCGAGGACGCCAGGTCCCGGCGTGACTTGGGCACCTTGGCATTGAATGACTTAGGGATCCGGACCCGGGTAATCGGGGCCAGCGGCCCTTCCACGTCCTGGGTTCCGATCCGCCGCAGCTGGTTGTCCAGCGTCATCACCGCCGGCCGCGGCTCGCGGGAGTGGTGGTCGGAGCTGAGGACCACTGCAAGTCCGGGTGCCCGCCCGGTCGGTACGTCCACCACGTCCCCGGGAAGCAACCGGCTCAGGGAGTCCTCGGTGACCGACTTCCGGGCCCGGGAGCTGGTCTTGGAAGCGTTCTTCTCTGCATCGGAGAGGGCGCGGCGGATTCGTGAGTAGTCGGTGAAATCACCCAGGTGGCAGCTCATCGATTTACTGAAGCCGGCCAGGGACTCCTCGCGTCCGCGTACCTGTTTCGCCAGCCCGACGACGGACCGGTCGGCCTGGAACTGGGCGAACGAGGACTCGAGGATTTCCCGGGCCCGGGGGCGGCCGAACTGCGCCAGCAGGTTGATGGACATGTTGTAGGTGGGCCGGAAGCTCGAATTCAGCGGATAGGTGCGGCGTGAGGCGAGCCCGGCTACTGCCGCCGGGTCTGTCCCGGGCTGCCACAGCACCACGGCGTGGCCCTCGACGTCGATCCCGCGGCGCCCGGCGCGTCCGGTCAGCTGGGTGTACTCCCCCGCGGTGATGTTAACGTGCGCCTCACCGTTGAACTTATCCAGCTTTTCCAGGACCACGGAGCGCGCCGGCATGTTGACGCCGAGCGCCAGGGTCTCGGTCGCGAACACGGCTTTGACGAGTCCGTCGACGAAGAGCTTCTCCACCACTTCCTTGAAAGTGGGCAGCATTCCGGCGTGGTGGGCCGCGAGGCCGCGGAGCAAGCCGTCGCGCCAGCTCCAGAAGCCCAGCACGTCCAGGTCGTCGGGCGGGATGTCTTGCGCCGCTTCATCGACGCGCCGGGCAATGATGAGCTGTTCCTGCTCGGTGGTAAGCCACAACCCTGCCGCGACGCACTGAGCCACGGCGGCATCGCAACCGGCCCGGGAAAAGATGAACGTGATGGCCGGCAAGAGGTCCTGTCTGTCCAGGCTGGCGATGACCTGGGGGCGGCTGGCTTTCCGGACGGGGCTGCGCGGGTCGCCCTGCGGGGCCTCGTCGCGCCGGCTGCTTTGGCGCCGGACGTTCCGGCCGCCGTGGCCAAAACGTCCGCGGAAGTTCATCTGGCTCTCGGCGCGGGCCATGGAGAGCAGCTCGGGATTGACGTCAAGGCCCGGCCGTTCGGTGCTGACGGCGCCGGAGCCCGCGGCCTTCAGCCGGGCGGGCACGGCGGACACGGCGGCCTCGCCGGCCGGAGCGATCTCATCGAAGCTGGTATCGCCGGCGAAGAGGTCCACGATCTTCCGGCCCACCATCACGTGCTGCCACAGCGGAACGGGACGGTGCTCGGAGACGATGACGTCGGTCTGGCCGCGCACAGTATCCAGCCAGGCGCCGAACTCTTCGGCATTGGAGACCGTTGCGCTCAGCGAGGCAAGCTGGACTTCGCTGGGCAGATGGATGATGACTTCCTCCCAGACCGCGCCGCGGAAGCGGTCCGCAAGGTAGTGGACCTCATCCATCACGACGTAGCCGAGGTCGCCCAGAGTGCTCGAGTCGGCGTAGAGCATGTTGCGGAGCACTTCGGTGGTCATCACCACCACCGGGGCGTCCCCGTTGATGTTGGTGTCGCCGGTGAGTAGGCCCACCTGGTCCGCACCGTATTTGTCCGCGAGTTCAGCGTACTTCTGGTTGGACAGCGCCTTGATCGGTGTGGTGTAGAAGGCCTTGAGGCCGCGCTGGAGCGCCAGGTAGATGGCGAACTCCCCCACGATGGTCTTGCCGGCACCGGTAGGGGCGGCCACCAGGACACCGCGGCCGGACTGCAGTGACAGGCACGCTGCACGCTGGAAGTCATCGAGTTCGAAGGCGAGCGAACGGATAAATCCGCCCAGGTAGGTTTTGGCTTCGGCGGCCCGCTCGGCACTGGCGCGGTAGCGTTCAGATGGCGATTCCGGACCGGGTAGTGAGGACATGCTTCCAGCCTAGTGCGCCGGGAGCTAGAGATTCTCCAGCTCGGAGCCGGGAGTCGCCTGGTCTGCGGTGGCTTCGGTCTCGGCGGCCCGTTTGACGGCACGCCGTTCCCGCCGGCGGTCGTTCAGCAAACACAGCCCGATGGCGCTGAAGAAGAGCACAAGCATGGGTCCGGCAAGGTAGAACATGCTCATCGCGTCGGCGCCGGGTGCAGCCATGGCGGCGAAGAGGCAAACCAGGAAAACTGTGATCCGCCAGCTTTTGACGAGCTGCTTTCCCTTGACGATTCCCGCCAGGTTCAGCCCAACAAGGACAACGGGCAGCAGGAAGGCGATGCCGAAGGCGAGCAGGAGCCGCAGCACGAACGAAAGGTACACCTGGGCGCTGATGAAGTTGGATCCGCCGGATGGCGTGAAATCGGTCAGCACCCGGACGGCGTTCGGAAGCACCAGCCACGCCAGCAGGACTCCGCCAATAAAAAGTGGAACCGCGACTGCCACGAAGGACAGCGCCATCCTGCGTTCCTTTTTGTGCAGCCCGGGCACAATAAACGCCCACAGCTGGTAAAGCCAGACCGGGCTGGCGACGATCAGGCCAAGGAACACCGAGACCTGGATCATCAGGTCAAACGAGCTTGCCACGCCGTCGAAGTTCAGCGATGCCTGCCGGCCGGAGTGCTGGTTGAGGTCGCTGATCGGCTTGATCAGCGCCGCGAGCATCGGCTGATAGACGAGGAACCCCACGACGGTGCCCAGGATCACGGCGATCGCGGACCGGAAGAGCCGGTTGCGCAGCTCTTTGAGGTGATCGAGGAGCGCCATCTTCCCCTCGGGGTTCGACCGGCGGCCCATTGTTACTGCCATTCGGTGTTAGGCGCGGTTCGGCGGCGGAACGTCGGTTCCGCTTTCGGCGCGGGATTCCGTGCCGGCGGATTTCGGATGGTTGACGACCTTGCCCTCGACAGGCTCGGAGCCCTCTTTGTCGTCGGTAGCGCCGTCCTTTTTCATTTCCCGGACTTCCGACTTAAAGATCCGCATCGACTGGCCCAGGCTCCGGGCCATGCCGGGCAGCTTGGGTGCCGCGAAAAGCACCAATGCCAAAACAACGATGATGATGAGATGCCAGCCTTCAAGTCTCATGACAGGAGGTCCTTTCGTTTGGTTACATCTTACGTCTTAGTGAATTCGATGTCGCTTAGCCGTTGGGGCTGGCCGCGGTCCATCTTGCGCCTGACGCGCCGCCGCCGGCGGGCTTCCTGCCGCGCGGTTTTGGCTGCCCGGTAATCGTGCCGCAGCTGGTCCGGAGAGGCAAATACGGCCGATCCGGGTTCCCCCGGGAGCACGGATCGGTCCTTGCCCCCGGCGTCACCCGCGCCGTCCGGCCGGGTGTTTTCGGAGTTGCTTCCCGACGCCGGACCGGCCGACGGGAAGCTGGCGAACCTCTCGGCTGCTTCCCCGAGCTCCTTGACCGTGGCCATAAAGGTCCGGAACAAGCGGACGCCGAGCGCGACGAAGAGCAAGAGCGACAGCGCGACGAGCGCTATCCAGATCACGATCCAGGACCACCAAGGCATGCTGACTACTCTAGCCGCCGGAGCGGCTGGTCTTCATATTGGGCAAGTGCGGCTGCGAGCCATTCGCGGGAACTGCCGGCAAGTTCTTCGGGCTCCAGGATCCGTGCAGTCCCGCCGTGCTGGGCCACGAACATCGGCAGCCAGCCAGTGCTGCCGAAGCGGATTTCGGCCAGCAGACCGCCGTCGGTCAGCTGTGCCGTCCGTTCGGCGTAGTATTCGTCGGCGAGGCCGGCGCCTTGCCGGGTCAGCTGGACCACCACCACCGCGTCGTCGTCGTTCGGGGTGAAGAGTTTGACCGGCAACTTCCCGTCTGGAGCTGCCTCACCGGACACTGGCTGGCCGGTGGTTTCCAAGGCGTCGATCCGGTCCAGCCGGAAGTTCCGCAGGGCACCCGCGGAATGGCAGAACGCCTCGAGATACCAGGTGTTGTCCAGCGAATACAGCCTGAGCGGATCAATGTTGCGGGTAGAGGCGGTATCGCGGAGCGGTGAGAAATAACGCAGCCGCAGCTGGGCGCCGTTTCGGATGGCCTGGCGGGCCGTCTCCAGGGCCGCAGTATTCCCCGGGGCCACCTCGGGTCCGGACAGGACGGCCGCCTTCAGGCCTTCCTCCCCGGCCGCGGCCAAAAGTTTGAGCGTAACGGATTCCAGTGCCCCGCCCTCGGCAAGTTCGGGCAGGCTGTTGAGTGTTTCCAGCCCGGTCAGCAGGGCGCAGGCCTCTTCCACTGTGAAGCGGACGGGCCGGTTCAGGTCGAGGTCCTGGGTGATGGTGACGTGGTCGTCCTCCCACTGGATATCGAGCAGGTCATCAGGGTAGCCCTCCGGAAGGCCCGAGCAGATCAGGATGCGCAGGTCAGCTTCCAGCTCTTCCCGGGTGATGCCGAAGGTTGCCGCTACCTCCGAGATGTGCAGTCCCTGGTGGTGCACCAGGAACGGCACAAGCTGAAGCATCCGGGTGAGTTGGTCTTCGGATGTGCGCTTGCGGCCGTGCCGTGCCGAACCCGTTGCCGGGAACGCAATCGGCGGGGCCGGCGCCGCCGCGAAGTCGGCGGCGCCCGCCAGGCGCCGGCGCACGGACGTCACCAGACCGGGCGGGGATACCACCTGTACCCGGGGACCGTAGGAGGCGAGTTCCTCCGCCAGCGTCTCAGCGTCCCGGTACGGGACACTGAGGCGGTCCCGCCCGGCGGCGGTCACCCCGGCGTCTTCCGGCCCGCGGACGGCGGTGGCCCGCCTGCGGAGGCCGTGGACGCTGCCGGCCCGGACGTCCACGACGGCGGTCTGTACCGGCAGCTCCGTCAGCGTGGCAAGTTCTGCGCGTACGTTGAAGTCCGGCGGAGCCGTGAAGTTCTCCTTCGCAAGGACGTCAACGGCCGAGGTGAGCCGGGACAAGCGGAAGAAACGCTTGGCACCCCGGGTCCTGTCATGGCCGACGAGGTACCACTGGCCAAACCGGCTTCCGAGCCCCCACGGCTCCACGAGCCGGGCCTCCTCCCGTCCGGTGCTGCCGGCCAGGTAGCGGAAGCTGACGGGGTGCCGGGCGTGCACAGCGGCGACGAGGTCCTCGAATGCCTGGCCCGCGGGCCGGATCCGCGGCTGCAGCCCGGCGGGGAGCTCGGCGTCGACCAGCCCGCCGGATGCCTGCAGCTTGCGCACCGCGTTGACGGCCGCCGAACCGAGGGCTGCATGCTCCCAGAGCTGGGCTGCCAGGATGAGCACAGTGCACTCTTCCGGGGTGAGGCTGACATCGGGCAACCGGTTGGAATCCTTGCCGATCCGGTATCGGGTGGTGGCCGGATCATCCGAACCCCAGCCCTTGTCCGTCACGGTCTCGACCTCGAAGCCGAAGCGGCGCAGCTCGCCCTTGTCGCGTTCGAACATCCGGCCGAAAGCGACGTCGGTGCTGGTGGTGTCGTGATACACCTTTTGCCGCAACTCACCGCGGCGCAGGCCGTACGTGGTGTTGAGCAGGGCTATCAGGAGGTTCAGGAGGCGTTCGGTACGGGAGGCTGACACCCCGCTAGGGTACTAAAGTCTGCTCCCGAATATGGCAAAAGCGCGGCACCAGCCGGAAGAACTTCCCGGATGGCGCCGCGCCCAGCGGCTCAGGACCGCAGCCGGCGGGGCCGGCTGCGGTCACAGTGTGCCGGTGCTTAGCGGACTGCGACGAGGTCGACGACGAAGATGAGCGCCTCGTTCGGGCCGATCGCCCCGCCGGCGCCGCGGGCACCGTAAGCGAGCTCGGCGGGGATCTCAAGCCGGCGGCGGCCGCCGACCTTCATGCCCAGCAGACCCTGGTCCCAGCCCTGGATGACCTGGCCGACGCCGACACGGAAGTCGAGCGGCGCGCCGCGGCCCCAGGAAGCGTCAAACTCCTCGCCGGTGGACCAGGCCACACCGACGTAGTGGGTGGAGACGGTGTCACCGGCCTTGGCTTCGGCGCCGTCGCCTTCAATCAGTTCGGTGATGACAAGTTCGGTGGGAACGGCGCCGTCCGGGAAATCAATTTCCGGCTTCTGGCGGTCGATGTTTCGCTGTCCAAATGACATGGGTGCTCCTTCTAGCGTGACTTAGGTAGTGGGGGTGCAGCAGTTACTTCTTGCCCAGGATGTCAACGACGAAGACGAGGTCGCCCTTTGCGTCGCCCTGGCCTGCGTCGCCGTAGGCGAGGTCCTTCGGGACAACCAGCAGGACGCGGGAACCAACCGTCTTGCCGGCCAGGCCCTGGGTCCAGCCTTTGATAACGCCGGTCAGCGGGAAGGTGGCCTTTTTGCCGCTCTCAAAGCTGGAGTCGAAGACCTTGCCGGTGGCGAGGGCAACGCCCACATAGTTAACGGTAATGGTGTCCGCTTCGGTGAGTGCGGGTCCGCTGCCCTTGATCAGGTCCTGCGAGACAAGCGCTGTCGGGGCGGCGACGCCTTCGACAGAAATCTCCGGGATGCCCTTGTCGTTTTCCTTCACGGTGGGCAGGCCTGCCGGCGGGCTGACAGTCTCACCCTCGGGCTTGTCGAGGACGGGGGGTGCGTCCTTGGCGGAGATGACCTTGACGATCAGGAGCTGGGTGGGCTTGGCCTCGGCACCTTCGGCGGCTGCGGCACCGGGGACAGCGAGGGCCAGCTGGGAGCCGATCTTCGTACCGACGAACGCGTTGTAGATCACGGCGCTGTTGGTTTTGAGCTCGTCGTTTAGTTCGAGCTCCTCCGGGTCCTTCGGGAAGGTGTCTTCCAGGGTGGAGCCGTCAGTGCCGTTGAGGGCAATGATGGAAATAGCAGCGATCTGGTTCGCCTTGACCCGGTCGCCGTCGCCCTCGCTGACGACCTTGACGGTCGGTTCCTTGACGTCGAGCGGCTTGGTGAATTCAACACCGGGTGCCTTCTTGTCGCCGTTCTCCGTGAGCTTGAGGGAGTCCAGCTTGGCCGTTTCGCCGGCGGACTGGCTGGAGGGCTCCGGGGCGGCCGGTTCGCCGCCGCCGCAGGCGGTCAGGAGCAGCAGCCCGGGAAGAAGAATTGCTAGTAGTCGGCGCACTTAAGAACTTTCGTCGGGGCAGGATGGACGCCTTGCCGGGCACAGGCCAGCGGCAAAGCAAGCGTTGGCCGCGAGCGGCACTCGTCCAGAATAACGCGGAAAGCTGGGTATCAGCCCATAGAGTCCAGCAAGGCATCGACCCGTTCGTCCACACTGCGGAACGGATCTTTGCACAAAAGTGTCTGATGGGCGCGGTCGTTGAGCTTCAAATGCACCCAATCGACGGTGTAGTCGCGGCCCAGTTCCTGCGCCCGCCGGACGAAGTCCCCGCGGAGCTTGGCGCGGGTGGTCTGCGGCGGAGCGTCCACAGCATCCTTCACTGCGGTGTCATCGACCACGCGGCGGACGGCACCGCGGGCCTGGAGGAGGTAGTAGAGCCCGCGCGTGCGGGAGATGTCGTGGTAGGTCAGGTCAAGCTGCGCGATCCGGGGCGCGTCGAGGCCCAGATTGTGACGTGCGCGGTAGCTGTCCATCAGCTTCTTTTTGATCGCCCAGTCCACTTCGGTGTCGATTGTGCTGGTGTCGCCGCTTTCGATCGCATCAAGGGTGCGTTCCCAGAGATCCAGGATCAGCGGAACGTGGGCGTTGTGGGCCCCTTGCTCGGCGACGAACGCCGTGACCTTTGCCAGGTATTCGCGCTGGATCTCGAGCGCGGTGAGCTGCCGGCCGTTGGCGAGCCGGACGAGTGCGCGGCCGCTGAGGTCGTGGGAGATCTCCCGGATGCTGCGGATCGGGTTTTCCATCCGCATATCGCGCATGATCACGCCCGCTTCGATCATCCGCAGGATCAGGTCAACGGTTCCGACCTTCAGCAGGGCTGTGGTCTCGGACATGTTGGAGTCGCCCACAATCACGTGCAGCCGGCGGTAGAATTCGGCGTCTGCATGCGGTTCGTCGCGGGTGTTGATGATCGGGCGGGACCTGGTGGTGGCGGAGGAGACACCCTCCCAGATGTGGTCGGCGCGCTGCGAGAACGCGTAGGTCGCCCCGTGCGGGGTCTTGAGGATCTTGCCGGCGCCTGCGATCAGCTGCCGGGTCACAAGGAACGGAATCAGGATTTCGGCCAGCCGGGAGAACTCCCCCCGCCGCGGAATGAGGTAGTTCTCATGGCTGCCGTAGGAATTTCCGGCCGAATCGGTGTTGTTCTTGAACAGGTACACCGTGCCGTTGAAGCCCTCGGCCGCGAGCCGCTGCTGCGCCTCGTCGACGAGGTCGTCCAGGATCAGTTCCCCGGCCCGGTCATGTGCTATTAGCTGGGCGAGGTCGTCGCATTCCGCTGTGGCATACTCCGGGTGCGAACCGACGTCGAGGTACAGCCTGGAGCCGTTGGTCAGGAACACATTGGAGGACCGTCCCCAGCTGACAACCTTGCGGAAGAGGTAGCGGGCTACCTCTTCCGGCGCCAACGGACGGGACTCCGGACTTGAATAGGAAATTCCAAATTCGGTCTCAATGCCGAAAATACGCTTGTCCATCTCAGTTCTCCTCCACCAGCACTGCCGTGATGTCTGCGTCGTCCAGCCTGCGGAAGGCGCGGCGGGTACCGCGGCCGCTCTCCGAACCCCGGTCCAGTACCGCCACCTCAACGGCCGAGGCCGGCAGCGTGTTGGCCTCCTTGTCCGCGACGAGGCCCGCCAGTGCCAGCCTGATGGCCGCGGCGAAGTCGAGTTCGCCCTGCCAGCCGGCCGCCACCTCTTCGGAGACCTTGTCGGCCTGGCCGCCCATCACGATAAAACCCTTCTCGTCCGCGATGGAACCGTCGAATGTCAGCCGGTAGAGGTGGTCTTCGTCCGGGGAAGTGCCGACCTCGGCGACGGCCAGTTCGACTTCAAAGGGCTTTTGTTCGGCCGTAAACACTGCGCCCAGGCTTTGGGCGTAGACACTCGCGAGGCCCCGGGCTGTGACGTCCTCCCGGTCGTAGGAGTAGCCGCGCACATCCGCGTAGCGCACCCCGGCCTGGCGGAGGCTTTCGAATTCGTTGTATTTCCCCACGGCCGCAAAGGCGATCTTGTCGTAAATCTCACCGATTTTGTGCAGCGACGGGGACGGGTTTTCGGCCACCAGGGCGATCCCGTCACGGCAGCTGATGACCACCACGGAACGCCCCCGTGCGATGCCTTTCCGTGCGAAATCCGCGCGGTCCTTCATCAGCTGCTCGGGCGATACGTAGAACTGCTGGGTCATCTCAAGCCTCCCGCCGGGCTGCGGTCCGGGACTCTATAACGGTGCCGGCCACTGCCGCGAGCTGACGCTCCGGAACCCGGAAGGCACCTGAGCGGTTGACGATGTAGACCACGGGCCAGAGCTGCCGGACCGGATCGGGTCCGCCGGTGGCGGAATCGTCGTCGGCGGCGTCGTAGAGGGCCTCGACGGCGACGGCCACGGCTTCCGGCTCCGTGAGGTTGGGACGCCAGAGCTTCTTCAGCGAGCCGCGCGCGAACACCGAGCCCGAGCCGACGGTGTGGTGTTCCTGCTCCTCATACCGTCCGCCGGTGACGTCGTAGGAGAAGAGCCGGCCCAAGCCAGCCGGGCGGTCGAATCCCGCAAACAGCGGCACAACGGCGAGGCCCTGCATCGCCATCGGAAGGTTGCTGCGGATCATCGCCCCAAGCCGGTTGGCTTTGCCGTCCAGGCTCAGCAGCGTCCCCTCGATCTTTTCGTAGTGTTCAAGTTCGACCTGGAAGAGCCGGGTGATGTCAAGGGCGATTCCCGCGGTTCCGGCGATGCCAAGCACGGAATACTGGTCGGCCGGGAACACTTTTTCGATGTTCCGGCTGGCGATGACGTTGCCCATGGTGGCGCGGCGGTCCCCCGCCATCAATACGCCGCCCGCATATGTCAGCGCCACAATCGTTGTCCCGTGCGGCGCTTGCAGCGGCGCGGCAGGCACCCCGGCCGGCAGTTGTTGGCCGGAGCCTTGCAGGCCGAACGGCAACAAATCGGGGCGTTGGCGTTGAAGGTGTTCAGCGAAGGAGGACGTGGCGTTGGCGGCTACCTGGTTGGCGGTGGTTTCCTGCACTGGTGCACTCCCTCAACGTAGTGAATCAACGGCTTCCGGTCCTGAGCACTGAGCCCGGTGCCAGCCGCGCTATTGGCCGCCCTTTTGGACAAAAGCGCGGACAAACTCCTCGGCGTTGGATTCCAAAACGCCGTCGATCTCATCAAGCAGGTCGTCGACGCCCTGGGTTGCGGCCGAGGCCTGGCCCTCCGCGGGGGCCGGCGGGGCGGCCGGAACGTCTTCGTCGACTTCCGCGTCCCGCGACTGCGGCTGCTGCTGCTCCTGGCCTGCCATTATTTTCTCCTTCTGTCCGTCCCTCCTTCGCAAGGGACTTCCTGTAAGCCATAGTGCCACGCCCGGCGGCGCTGCGGGGTCCTTTGTCCCTAGGAACCGGGTGGGAGCCCGAGGAGTTCGGCGAGGAACGGTCCGGCTTCCCGGTGCCGGGCGAACAGAGGCCCGGTGAGGGCCTCTGTTCCGCGCAGCGGTTCCCGGGTGGGGACCCGCTGCAGCCTGCCGCGGCCGGGCACATCGAAGATCACCGAGTCCCAGCTGGCACCGACCACGCCGGTCCCGAAACGGCTGATGCAGCGGCCCCTGAAGTACGCCCGGGTATCCGACGGCGGTTCCGTGACCGCGCGCTGGATCGCGCCGTCGTCGACCATCCGCCGCATTCGGTCCCGGGCCAGCAGCCGGTAGTAGAGTCCCTTCTCGGGCCGGATATCTGCCCATTGCAGGTCCACCAGGCCCAGCCGGGCGTGGCCCCAATCCAGTCCGTCGCGGTCCCGGTAGCCCTCCAGCAGCGAGAGCTTCGCAAGCCATTCCACCGAGGAGGCGGCGGCGGCGCGGTCGCTGCCCAGCTCGGAAAGCGTCGCCGACCAGCGTTCCAGCACCCCGTGTGTGTGGCCGTCACCGTCCACGGAATCGGCGACGCCGGTGTCCTGGGCATGTTTTGCGGCCGCCTCGAAGTAGATCCACTGCAGGTCCAGGGCGGTGATCCGCCGCCCGTCGAGCAGCCGCAAGGTGGCCGTGAGCGAGGTGTCATGGCTGACAGCCTGCAGCGCGGCGACCGGCTCGTGGACTTCAATGCGAGGGGCAAGCCCGGCCTCGATCAGGCTGAGCACCAGCGCGGTGGTGCCGAATTTCAGGTAATTGGACGCCTGGCTGAGGTTGGCGTCGCCAATGATAACGTGCAGGCGCCGGTACTTGTCCGCCGTCGCGTGGGGTTCATCCCGGGTGTTGATGATGGGCCGGCGGATGGTGGTTTCCAGGCCGACCTCCGTTTCGAAAAAATCTGCACGCTGGCTGATCTGGTAACCCGGGAGGGAGCCGTCCTGCTTGATACCAACCCGGCCGGCGCCGCAAAGAACCTGCCTGGTGACGAAGAACGGGGTCAGCCCCCGGACAATGTCGCCGAAGGGCACACTGCGCGGCATCAGGTAATTTTCGTGGGACCCATAGGAGACCGATTTGTTGTCCGTGTTGTTCTTGTACAGATTCAGCGGGGGCAGGTCGGGGTCGGCAGCGAGCCGCCGCACCGCCGCCAGCGCAACGAGGTCTCCAGCGGCGTCCCAGGCGACGACGTCCAGCGGGCTGGTCACTTCCGGGCTGGAGTATTCGGGGTGGGCGTGGTCGACGTAGAGACGGGCACCGTTGCCGAGCACCATGTTCATCAGCAAGGTGCCGGACTCGTCCTCGCCGTCGGCTTCCAGCTCCTGCCGTCCGTAGGCGAGGGCAACGGCTTCGGCGTCGAGCACGGGCGGCTGATCGGTCAGCTGGTCCGGTTCGGCCCGGCTTCGTTCCAGCGTCCAGCCGCGGGCATCGCGCAGCGGTTCCTCGTCGGAGTAGTCCCAGCGCGTTTCGGCCCCGCCGGCGGCGCGCTGCCGCGTCACCTGGGCATACGCCTGGATCACCCGGGCCGACATCATCGTGGCGTTCGCCCCCGGCGCGGACGGTGCGTGGATGCCGTATTCGGTCTCAGAGCCCATCACCCGCATGGCACCGCCGACGGGAAGCCCGCCGGGACCGCCGGCGGGCTTCCCCGGCACAGCGGATGTCACAGGTACTGGCCAGTGCTCGGCATTGTTTCGATGGACTTGCCGGGTTCCTGGCCGGCCTTGCCCTGGACAATGGTGCGGATATACGTGATGCGCTCGCCCTTTTTACCCGAGATGCGCGCCCAGTCATCGGGGTTTGTGGTGTTGGGCATGTCCTCATGCTCACGGAATTCGTCGATGACGGCACGCAGCAGGTGGTCGATGCGGATGCCCCTTTGGCCCACCGTCAGCAGGTCCTTGATGGCGTACTTTTTGGCCCGGTCCACCACGTTCTGCACCACGGCGCCGGAGTTGAAGTCCTTGAAGTAGAGCATTTCGGTGTCGCCGTTCGCATAGGTGACCTCGAGGTATTCGTTGGACTTGTCGGTCGAGTACATGGCCTCGACCGTGCGCTGGACCATGGCGTCCACGGTGGCCTGGATGTCCCCGCTGTATTCGGCCAGGTCCGACTCGTGGAAGGGCAGGTCGGCGGTGATGTACTTGTTGAAGATGTCCGCGGCGGCCTCGGCATCGGGGCGGTTGATCTTGACCTTGACGTCCAACCGGCCCGGGCGCAGGATCGCGGGGTCGATCATGTCTTCGCGGTTGGATGCGCCGATGACGATTACATTGTCGAGGCGTTCGACTCCGTCGATCTCGCTGAGCAGCTGCGGGACAATTGTGGTTTCGACGTCGGAGGAGATGCCGGTGCCGCGGGTCCGGAACAGCGAGTCCATTTCGTCGAAGAACACCACCACGGGGCTGCCTTCCGATGCCTTTTCACGGGCCCGGGCAAAGATCAGCCGGATGTGGCGTTCGGTCTCGCCGACGTACTTGTCCAGCAGTTCCGGGCCCTTGATGTTCAGGAAGTAGCTTTTCATGTCCGTTTTGCCGGTGCGTTCGGCCGCCCGGGCGGCCAGGGAGTTGGCTACCGCCTTGGCGATGAGCGTCTTGCCGCAGCCGGGCGGGCCGTAGAGCAGGATCCCTTTGGGCGCCTTGAGGCCGTGTTCGCGGTACAGGTCCGGGTGCAGGAACGGCAGTTCCACGGCGTCGCGGATCTGTTCGATCTGCGGCCCCAGGCCGCCGATGTCCTGGTAGGTGATGTCCGGTACTTCCTCGAGGACCAGGTTCTCGACCTCCGAGCGCGGGATCTTCTCGAGGGCGTAGCCGGTACGGGAATCGATCGAGAGTGCGTCGCCGACGCGGAGTTTCTGCGCGAGCAGGGCGCCCGAGAGCCGGATGACCCGTTCCTCGTCGGCCCGGCCAACTACCAGCGCCCGGTCCGGTCCCAGCAGTTCCTTCAGCGTGACCAGGTCGCCGGCCCGTTCGTATCCCAGCCCGGCGACCACCAGCAGTGCCTCGTTAAGCAGGACTTCCTGGCCGGCCGCCAACTGGTTTATGTTCACCAGCGGACTGATCCCCACACGCATCTTCCGGCCCGCGTTGAAGATGTCCACGGATTCCTCGGTGGCGGCCTGGCCGCCGTTCCCGGCGGCAGGTTGGCGCTTTGGATTCAGCTGCAGGACCGTGCCGAAGCTGTACGGCGGCTGGCCCTCCTGGTCGAGGGCATTCTTCAACCGCATGATTTCCGCTTTTGCGGTCTCCAGCATCGAGACCAGTTTGGAGTTGTTTTGCGTCGCAGCGCCAAGCTGGCGGTCAATCTGCCGGAGCTTGTCCCGGAGGATATTGAGCTGGCGCTCGGCCATCGACAGTTCGCCAATCGGGGGGCCAGCACCGTCAGTGGTATGCGCTTGTTCCCCGGCTGCCGCCGCGTCCTGCGCCGGCGTCCGGCCCGGATCGGTGTTCGGAGTCTCCATGGTGCATCAGCCCCTTCGTACGCTTCTCCTTAGACACTAGTCCCAAGAAGACCGGTGACGCGGGAGAGTTCCGAAATGCGGACTACTTCGTGATCTCCGGATCGTCCTTGACGTTGGTTCCGGCGATGGCGTCCCGGGCCGCCCGGCGCAGCTTCTTGTCCGACACGGCGCGCTCCCCTACGGCACCGGGCGTCCAGGCATTTACATCCTCTTCGTTGAAGCCGGTCTTCGACGGACGGCGCTTCAGGGAGATGCCCGTGACGCCGTCCGCGAGCCGCCGGGTGACGAGCAGGAAGCCGGTGTGCGCGACCATCCTGTGGTCCGGACGCACGGCGAGACCCTCGAGGTGCCAGCCGCGGACCATGGATTCCCAGGCGTCGGGTTCGGTGAAGCGGCCGTCGGCGCGGATGGCCTCCGCGGTCCGGGACAGCTGCGTGACGGTGGCGACGTAGTTGATCCACACGCCGCCCGGTGCCAGGACAGTGGCTACGGCGTCAAGGCATTCCCACGGGGCCAGCATGTCCAGGACCACCCGGTCCACCGAACCGGGCTCCTCGGTGCGGACCACTTCCTCCTGGAAATCGCCAATGCTGATCTGCCAGGCCGGGTGCGGGCCGCCGAAGATCGTCTCGACGTTGCCGCGGGCGATGTCGGCGAATTCCTCCCGGCGCTCAAAAGAGTGCAGGTAGCCGTTGTCGCCCACCGCACGAAGCAGCGAGATGGACAACGCGCCGGAGCCGACGCCTGCCTCGACCACGCGGGCGCCCGGGAAGATGTCCGCCATGGTGACAATCTGGCCGGCGTCTTTGGGGTAGACGACGGCCGCGCCGCGCGGCATGGACAGGACAAAGTCCGAGAGCAGGGGCCGCAGCGTCTGGTACTGCTGGCCAACGTTGTTGACTACAACGGATCCATCCGGCATGCCGATGATCTCGTCATGGTTCAGGAAGCCGCGGTGGGTGTGGAAAGCACCGCCGGCTTCAAGGCTGATTGTGTTCATCCGGCCGCGTTCGTCGGTGAGCTGGACACGCTCACCCTCCCGGAAGGGTCCGCGTCGGCGCGCTGACCCGACGGGGGCGGCGGCCATCCGTGCGGTCGCCGTTGCCGGTGCGCTGCTGACGGCAGCGCCGTCGGCCGTTCCGGCGTCGTCTGGGCTGATGCTGGCGGCGGTGTCGCTGCTCATGAAGATGTTCCTCGCTCCTGGAAAGCTGTGTGGACGCCGATGGTGCCGGAGGTCCGGCCCCGGGTGCCCGGGGCCGTGGCCCGGGCACGGAAATACACGACCGGCAGGTAACTCTACCGGCTTTGGCCGAACATCCGCTTGCCGGGCCCCGGACGCCGGCCCTTGAGGGCTGCCAGCACAACTGATTGTCGGAGCAGTCCGGTGACGGTGCCGTCGCGGTCCACCACGGCGTACTCCACGCCGTCGAGCTGGGCCAGGTACTGGAGCAGTTCCTGCCCCTTTGACCAAGCGGGCACGTACGCGCCGGGTCCAAGGGCGTAGGACACGGCGGTAAGGGCGGTGGTGGCAGCCGCGCCGGCAGGAACGGTGGCCACTGCCGCGCCGTCGACCACTCCCGCCGGACGCCCGTCCGGACCGTAAAGGACAATAGCCGGAACTGCCCCGGTGGCCGGATTCGGGGCCAGCGCCAGCAGCTCGGCCACGGTGGCCGACTCCGGGAAGCCGAGCGCGGGTTCGGCCAGCGCCCCGGCTTCCACCAGGGGTAGCCGGCCCCGCAGCCGTGCCTGCACAATCGAGGCGCCGGCGCCCATCCAGAGGAAGCTGCCAACGAGGGCTGTGATGAGCATCAGTGAAACATCCGGCCGGCCGCCGCTGAGCAATGGCAGCGCCACAAACCACAGCACGAGGGCGATCACAATGATCCTGCCGCCCCAGCCCGCCGCCACGGTGCCCTTCTCCTGGCTGCCCGTCAGTTTCCACACGGCGGACTCCACCAGCCGGCCGCCGTCCAGCGGCAACCCGGGCAGAACGTTGAAGAGGCCGATCAGCAGGTTGGCCCAGACGAAGATGTTGGCCAGGATGCCCGCGACTCCGCGCAGGTCGGCGCCGGTCAGCAGGAGCCAGCCCGCTGCGGCCAGGACAAAGTTCGCCGCAGGACCTGCCATCGCCACAAGGACCGACCGTCCGGGCGAAGCCGTGAAGCTTTCGAACTGGGTGTGCCCGCCCCAGAGGTTCAAGACGATCTTTTCGCTGGGCCAGCCGAAGATCCTGGCAGTGAGTGCGTGCGCGAGTTCGTGCACCAGGACTGAAATCAGCAGCAGGACAGCGTAGGCGAAGGCGACAAGGTACGCGCCGATGCCCAGCAAGGGGTTGTTCGCCTGCAGCACCGGGCCGTAGGCGATCACGGTGAAGGCGGCAATGATGAACCACGAATAGGCGAGGATTACCGGCACACCAAAGATGCGCCCCAGCGCGATTCCTTCTTTGCGGCCTTGTTTCCGGGGATTCTGCCCATTGCGTCCGCGGGTTTCGGTGTCAGTCATGGTCAGGCACCTTCGCAGCGTCGGGTTCCCGTTCGAGGGGCGCACCCGGGAACTCGTGCCGCAGCGCCACGAGTTCTTCGAGGTCGGCCACCGTACGGCCCGCCAGGGTGTCCCAGCTGGCGTGGCGGGGGTCCGGCGGCAGGGGCACAATGTGCGCAATGGCGACCGTCAGGACTCCGGAGGCGACGGCGGCCGCCACTCCCGGTTCCGAGTCCTCGAGTGCGATGCAGTGGTGCAGGGCCAGCGAGGGGTCCTGCTCCTGGAGCAGTTCGACAGCCTTGAGATAGGCCTCGGGATGCGGCTTGCCCTGTGTGACGGTGTCACCGGTTACCAGGAAATCGAAGTATGGCTTGGGAAGGCTCGCCACGATCTCGCGTGCCAGCGGGGCCTCGGACATGGTCACGAGGGCACAGCGGATGCCCGCGGTGTGGAGCTCGTCCAGGAGCTCCCGGGCGCCGGGCCGCCAGGGCACGAGGGTACGGACCCGGCTGATGACATGGGCCGTGAGGATGTTGATAATCTCACGGCGTTCCAGCGCGACGCCGGCGTCCTGCAGGATGCCCGCGGAGAAGTCCAGGGACTGGCCTACCAGCTGCATCGCCTGCGGATGGGACCACTGCCCGCCGTGCGCCTCGACCAGGGCATGCTCGGCCTCAATCCAGTACGGTTCAGTGTCGACTATGGTGCCATCCATATCCCAGAGCGCGGCTTTGAGGAGGGGCTGGGAAACTGTGGATTGCATACTTTCCAGTCTACGGTGCGGGCCTGTGCGGGGCCCGAGAGTACGCCTGTGGCGAATATCCACCGCGGGACGGCGATTCCCGGCGCTTCATTCCATGCGGCGGCCGGGTCCTTGGACGTAGGGTGAAGAGATGAACAGCTTTGAGGTAGACCCCACGGAAACGGGCAGCGTGCCCGAGCCGGAACGGCTGCTGCAGCCCGTTCCCGAGGGCAGGCGCATCACCGTAATGCTCGCCGCCTTCGAAGGCTGGAACGACGCCGGTGAGGCCGCGAGTGATGCCTTGCGCTACCTGAACAAGCTCTGGGGCGGCAAAAAAGTCGGATCGGTCGACGCCGACGAATACTACGACTTCCAGTTCACCCGGCCCACCATCCGCCGCACGGCGACCGGGGAGCGGAAGATCAAGTGGCCCTCAACCCGGATCTTCAAGGCGAGTGCTCCCGGGTCCAACGTGGACGTAATTTTTGTCCAGGGCACGGAGCCGTCCTACAAATGGCGCGCCTACACCGCCGAACTGTTGGTCCACGCCGAAGCTCTCAACGCCGACTGCGTGATCCTCGTCGGCGCGCTGCTCGCCGACGTGCCGCACAGCAGGCCGATTCCGGTAAGCACGTCCACCGATGACCCCGCGCTGCGGGAGCGGATGGACCTTGAAGCATCGCAGTACGAGGGTCCCGTGGGAATCGTCGGGGTCCTTGCTGAAGTAGCACTGCTCGCCGGACTGCCCACGGTCTCGCTCTGGGCCGCGGTCCCGCACTACGTGGCCCAGGCGCCGTCGCCGAAGGCCCAGCTCGCCCTGCTGCACCGGATCGAAGAGTTGCTGCAGGTTCCGCTGGACACCCAGGACCTCGTTGAGGAGTCCGACGCCTGGGAACGCGGCGTGGATGAGCTGGCCACCGAGGACCCCGAAATAGCTGCCTATGTGCGCCAGCTGGAGGAGGCAAAGGACACCGCTGACCTCCCGGAGGCCAGCGGCGAGTCGATCGCCCGGGAATTTGAGCGTTACCTCAAGCGCCGCGGCAAGGACAAGCCATAGCGCAAGGCCGGGTTCGGGCCCTAGAGTTCGACGCCCAGCAGCGCATTGATGGCGTCGCTGACCAGGGCGCCCTCCGCCGGGGATCCCGGCCGGCCGGCTGCAAGGGCGGACGTCGCCCAGTCGTCCACGGCCGCGACCGCCCCGGGAGCGTTCAAATCGTTCGAGAGTTCGGCCCGCAGGCGGGACAGCAGCCCGGCACCTGAGCCCTCCGGCGCGGCGTCGGCCGCAGCCCGCCAGGTGCGGAGCCTGTCCTTGGCAGCGGCGAACCCGGCCCCGGTCCAGGACCAGTCACTGCGGTAGTGGTGGGCCAGAATGGCCAGCCGGATGGCGGCCGGCTCCTCGCCGGCGGCGCGGAGTTTCGAAACCAGGACCAAGTTTCCCTTGGACTTGCTCATTTTCTCGCCGTCCAGCCCGACCATCCCGGCGTGCGCAAAGTGCTGCGCCAGCGGGACGCCGGAGAGGGAGTGTGCGTGCCCGGCACTCATTTCGTGGTGCGGGAAGACCAGGTCCGAGCCGCCGCCCTGCACCGTAAAGGGCGCCGGCAGGTACTCGTGCGCGATGACTGTACATTCGATGTGCCATCCGGGCCGGCCCTCCCCCAGTTCCCCGCCGGGCCAGCTGGGTTCGCCAGCCCGCGCAACCCGCCAGAGCAGCGGGTCCAGGGCCTGATGCTTGCCGACGCGCCCGGGGTCCCCGCCGCGTTCGGCGAAGAGTCCCAGCATTTCGGCGTCGGAGAGTCCGGAGAGCGCGCCGAGGGTCCAGGCATCGGTGGCCTCGGCGGCGTGCTTGCTGGCGGCTTCGACGTCGTAATAGACATCACCGTCAGGCTCGCCGGCTGTGCCGGGGACCCGGTAGGCGAGACCCCGGTGCAGCAGCCGCTCAATGGCCGGCACAATCAGCGGGACAGATTCAACGGCGCCCACATAGCGGTCCGGTGCCAGTACATTGAGGGCCTCCATGTCGGTCTGGAAGAGCTCGATTTGGCTGGCGGCAAGCTCCCGCCAGTCCACGCCGGTCGCCGTAGCGCGCTCCAGCAGGGGGTCGTCGACGTCGGTGACGTTCTGCACGTAGGCGACCTGCTGGCCGCCGTCCCGCCACGCTCGGTTGAGCAGGTCGAACGCGACGTAGCTGGCGGCGTGGCCCATGTGGGTGGCGTCGTAGGGGGTGATTCCGCAGACGTACATCGATTGTTCACCCGCTGCCCCAAGGGTGACGACGCTGCCCTGGGCAGTGTCGAAGAGGCGGAGGGCAGGCATGTTGCCCGGCAGGTGGGGGACGGGGCGGGAGATCCAAGACTTCACAGTCCCAGCCTAGTGCTAGGCGCTGATGACGTTAAAACCGAGCAGCACGTACAGGGCCAGGCCCAGGCCGATCCGGTACCAGACGAAAAGACGATAGCTGTGGGTGGATACATATTTCAGGAACCAGCCGATGATGATGTACCCCACCACAAACGCCACGGCGGTGGCGAGGGCCGTTTCCGGGAGACCGTACGGGCCGCTGATGCCGTCCTTGGAGACCACCTTGTAGAGCTGGTACAAGCCGCTGCCAAAGACGGCAGGGATCGCCAGCAAAAACGAATAGCGGGCTGCCGCCTCGCGGGTGTAGCCCATTAGCAGCCCGGCTGTGATCGTTCCGCCGGAGCGCGAGACCCCGGGGATCAGGGCCATGGCCTGGGCCAGGCCGTAGAGGATGCCGTGTTTGTAGCTGAGCTGGGTCAAGTCGCGCTGCTGGCGTCCGACGGCGTCGGCGACTGCGAGGATCATGCCGAAAACAATCAGTGTGGTGGCAACGATCCAGAGGCTGCGGAGCACGGATTCGATTTGGTCCTGGAACAGCAGCCCGAGGACGATGATCGGCAGGCTGCCGAGGATCACCAGCCACCCCATCCTGGCGTCAGGGTGCTGCCGGGACACCCTGCCGGTCAGGGATCCGGCCCATGCCCTCACGATCCGCACAATGTCGCGGCGGAAATACACAATGACAGCGGTCTCCGTGCCGAGCTGGGTGATGGCGGTAAACGCGGCACCGGGATCGGCCGCCGTGGGCAGGAACGAGCCAACGATCCGCAGATGGGCGCTAGAGGAAATCGGAAGGAATTCAGTCAGACCCTGTACAAGGCCCAGAAAGGCCGCTTCAAACCAGTTCACGTTTATAGACCCTACGTTATGAAGCCGTCCTAATCCCCGTAAGCTTGCTGACATGCAGCAGCGTTATGTCGGCAACAGTGGGTTGCGCGTGTCCTCCCTTTCCCTCGGCACCATGTCCTGGTCCCGGGAAACAGATGAGCAGGATGCCTCGGCCCTGCTCCGCACTTTTCTGGACGGAGGCGGGACCTTGCTGGACACTGCAGCGTCCTACGGCGAAGGCCGGGCCGAGGCGATGCTGGGCGGCATGCTGGGCGACGTCGTGGCGCGCTCGGAGGTAGTCATTTCCACAAAAGCCGGGCTGTCGACGGCGGATGGCCGGCGCAGCGTGGACACCTCGAGGAACGGAATGCTTGCCGGCCTGGATGCGAGCCTTGCGCGGCTGGGGACCGACTACGTGGACCTCTGGTTCGCTCAGGCCTGGGATCCGAACGTCCCGTTGGAGGAGACCTTGTCCGCACTTGAATTCGCGGTGCGCTCGGGCCGTGCCCGCTATGCAGGCGTCTCGAACTTCAACGGCTGGCAGACGGCAAAGGCGGCA
Organism: Arthrobacter sp. UYCu512; assembly: GCF_040547075.1. Classification (NCBI taxonomy): domain Bacteria; kingdom Bacillati; phylum Actinomycetota; class Actinomycetes; order Micrococcales; family Micrococcaceae; genus Arthrobacter; species Arthrobacter sp. UYCu512. The sequence goes on along the minus strand of NZ_JBEPPA010000008.1, from coordinate 164,667 downwards.
GCGGTGGCTGGTTTCCCGCTGGTCGCCAACCAGTCCGAATACTCCCTCCTGTGCCGCTCCCCCGAAGCCGAACTTATACCGGCCGTCGAGGACGCCGGATTGGGCCTGATGGCTTGGGGCGCGATGGGACGGGGGGTGTTGAGCGGGAAGTACCGCGGCCAGATTCCCGCGGATTCTCGGGCCGCCCAGGAGCGGTTGGCAGGATATGTCGAGCCGTACCTTGAAGGTTCGGCATCCAGCGTGGTGGAGGCTGTTGCAATGGCGGCGAAGGGCCTGGGCCGGACAGCCATGGACGTCGCCCTGAGCTGGCTGTTGTCCCAGCACGGTGTGGCAACGGCGGTCGTGGGACCGCGGACCCCGGTCCAGCTCAAGGAGATCCTGGATGCGACACTGGCGCCCCTCCCGCCGCAGATCGCGCAGGCCCTCGAAGATGTGTCCCGCCCCGTTTAGGCGGCGACCCCAGCCGGCTTCACCGCCGGATCAGTTCTGGAGGATTTCGAGGTCTTCTTCTTCGTCGGTCTCGTCCTCGTCCTCAGCACCGCCGTCGTCCATAACCTCAAGCCCGGTCACTTCGCCGTACGCTTCATAGAGGGCATCGTCGTAGACTTCAAAAGCATCGGCAAGGGTGAAAAACGCCGCCTCGACTGCTGGGTCCCCGGGCCGCCGCTGGGATGACGCCGCGGCAAGGTGTTCTTCCAGCGCAGCCGTGAGGGCTCCAAGCGCGACACGCGGATCGATGCTCATGACTTCACGTTAGCCGGAAATGGACGAAAATGGAGAGCAATGAAAGAACATTTTCTCAACAGCTCAGTCCGGCGGGAACGGGACTACGCCAAGCAGTACGAGTACCTCGTGGTGACGGTCAGTCCTGACGATTCCCTGCCCGAGGCGCACCGCCGTCTGGTCGAACATTCCGAGTACGGAAAATGGGAGCTGGAACGCAGTGTGCTGTATCTGGGCGGCGGCCGCCGCTTCTGGCTCCGCCGCCGGGTGACGCAGGTCCAGCGAACCGTTTAGGGCGCCTCCAGCGGACCACCTAGGCGTCGGGGTCCAGCGGACCCAGCCATGCGCTGGCTACGGTGTTGTGTGCCGATTCGTCGTCCGAGGGATGGAACATGCCCGCAAGTACGTCACGGTACAGCCGTTCCAGTTCGGAACCGCGAAAGTAGCTCGATCCCCCGGAGACCCTGATGGCCAGGTCCACGACGGTACGGGCCGTCTCGGTCGCACTGACTTTCAGACCGACCAGTTTCGGGAACCACTGGCCGCCGTGATCGGCAAGCGAGTCGACGTCCGTCGCGACGCTGGCCAGCTGCGGGTATAGCGCGTCCATCGCCATCGCTGCGTCGGCCACCTTCCAGCGGATGTCAGGGTCCTGGGCGTAGCTTCGCCCGCCGTTTTTGAACGACGTCCGTCGCTTAACGGCCTGGACGCCCAGGGACAGGGCGCGTTCGCCGATGCCGGTGTACACCGCGGCAAGGAGCGTCTCGAAGCACGCGAAGATGGCGAAGATCAGCGGATCGGCGTTCGGGCCTACCGGCAACTTCCGGAAGATCCGCTCCGGGGGCACCACGGCGTCCGCCAGGACCGTTGTGTTCGATTGGCTGGCCCGCATGCCCAGCGTGTCCCAGTCGGGCAGGATTTCGTAGCCCGGGGTCTCCCTGGTGATAAAACCGTGGACCAGTTGCCCCGCGCCGTCCGCGGCGGCGGAGTCCTTTCCAAAGATCCCGAGCCGGGTCCACACCGGTGAGAGGCTGGTGAAGATCTTTCGGCCGGTGAAGGCGTAGCCGCCGCCGGCCTGCGGAACAGCTGTGGTGCGCGAATCAAAGAGCACCGAGTCGTTGCCGGGCTCCGAGTTTCCGAACGCGAAGATCTCCCCCTGGCCGGCTTCCTTCAGGACATAGTCCAGCGACGAATCACCGCGGGCCGCCAAAACATGCGCGACGCCGGTCCACACCAGGTGCATGTTGATTGCCAGTGCGGTGGCCGGCGCGGCCGTCGCCAGCCGGCGCTGGAGCGCGGCTGCCGCCGCGAGCCCGAGTCCGAAGCCGCCGTCGGACTCGGGCACGAATATCTTCAGGTAGCCGGCCGCGGCCAGGTCCGCCAGGTCCTCGTGGAAAAAGGCGTTGTCCCGGTCGTAGCCGGCGGCGCGGCCGCGGATCCGGTCCAGCAGGGCGTCGGACAGCACGTCTTCGGGGCGCATGCGCGGTGCCTTTCGGGTGTCTAGTAGTTGGTGAGCAGGGTGTCCAGCACCCGCGAGCCGAACTTCAGGGACTCGGTGGGGACTCGTTCGTCCACGCCGTGGAACATTCCGGTGAAGTCCAGTTCGTCCGGGAGCTGGAGCGGGGCGAAGCCGTAGCCGGTGATGCCGAGCCGGCTTAGGGACTTGTTGTCCGTGCCGCCGGAGAGGGTGTACGGCAAAACCTTCGCGCCCGGGTCCTCCGAGTGCAGCGCATCAATCATGGCATCCACGAGGTTGCCGGCGAACGGAACTTCGAGGGAGACATCGTTGTGGACGTAGCTGACGTCGACGCCCTTGCCTGCGAGTTCGCGGACGATTTCAAGGACCTGCTGCTCCTGCCCGGGCAGGGTGCGGCAGTCGATGAGGGCCTCCGCCGATTCGGGGATCACATTGTGCTTGTAACCGCCTTTAAGCAGGGTGGGGTTGGTGGTGTTCTGCAGCGTGGCACCGACAAAGCGGGCCACGGTACCAAGTTCCTTGAGGATCTTGTCCGGATCGTCTGGATCGAATTCGACGCCCGTGAGTTCCGTCACGCCGTCCAGGAACTGCCGGGTTGTGGGAGTCAGCTCCAGCGGCCACCGGTACTCCCCGATCCGGGACACCGCGCTGGCCAGCCGGGTGACGGCGTTGTCCGTGTTGATCTGGGAACCGTGTCCAGCCCGGCCATGGGCGACAAGCCGGAGCCAGGAAATTCCCTTTTCCGCGGTCTGCAGCAGGTAGGTGCGCTGGCCGCCGATGGTGGCGGAGAAGCCGCCGACCTCGGAGATGGCCTCGGTGGCCCCGTCAAAGAGTTCGGGCCTCTTCTCAATCGCATAGCGGGCGCCGTAAGTGCCGCCGGCTTCCTCGTCAGCGAAGAACGCGAAGATCAGGTCGCGTTTCGGTTTGCGGCCGGTGCGGGCAAAATTCCGCAGGACTGAGAGGATCATGGCGTCCATGTCCTTCATATCCACGGCACCGCGGCCCCAGATCATGCCGTCCTTGAGTTCGGCGCCGAAGGGATCCACCGACCACTGGTCACGCAGGGCCGGGACGACATCCAAATGCCCGTGCACCACGAGGGCGCCGGCGGACGGGTCCTCCCCGGCCAGCCTCGTCACCACGCTGGCCCGGCCGGGAGCGGATTCGAAAATCTCGGCGTCGAGTCCCACTTCGGTCATCAGGCCCGCGGTGTATTCGGCGGCTGCCCGTTCGCCCGGGCCGGAGCCGTCTCCGTAGTTGGACGTGTCGATCCGGATCAGTTCCTGGCAGATCCTGACGACTTCGTCCTCGGGCCTGATTTCAGTCATGGTCGCTCCTCCTGGCGTCGGGTGGTTGTGCTCACTTCAGCCTACCCACCTGCGCCCCGGGGCCCCGATTATTTGTTTCCGGAAACTTCATGCTAGAGTCTTTCTCGCTGCTTCGGAGAAAACCGAAACGCTGAAAGGCGAAAAGGTTCACCGAACACCACCTGCGCGGGTGGCGGAATGGCAGACGCGCTAGCTTGAGGTGCTAGTCCTCGAAAGGGGGTGGGGGTTCAAGTCCCCCTCCGCGCACAACAGGAAAAGGCCCTGGAATCCGTATGGATTCCGGGGCCTTTTTTGGCTTTCAGGACTGGGTGCTTGGTACGGCCACCAGCCACGTGCCCTTCCCACCATCCCGGCCAAGGTCCGGACGGGCCGGTCGGATCTGCGTGGTGCAACTGGGCACATCCGGTTCGCATCTGGGAGCCCGCCTAAGCTATCCGGTACCTGGTCGGCGGGCGCGGCCGGAATCAGGGCCACTGCCCGCCAGCGCTGGCGGTCTCCTCTGGCCCCGAGGGTCTGCCCCGAAGCCCGGCAGGCTCCCCCAAGGCAGCGCGCACGACGGTGAGCAGCGAACGGAAACGGGGGTCTTCCGGCAGCGTGTCCAGCAGCACGGGTCCCCGGGGTCCGGCCAGCGGGATGCGCCAGTTGGGATACTGCGTGCTGGTTCCTGGCTGGTTCTGCGTGCGGGTTTCGCCCACCGCATCAACCAGGGCGACGCCCAGGAGCGACGATGGTGCCAGCGCGGTGAACGCGTACAGCGCCTCGACCGTGCCCTGCACGTCCGGATGCCCCGGCACTTGTGGGCGGCTTTGCTCGGGCAGGAGTCCACGGTCCCGGAGCAGGCTGAGCACCGCAGCCTGCTCTGCGGCGGCCGCGGCCAGTTCCTCATCCACCGGACGCTGCAGCAGCCCCAGGGATTCGCGGAGGGTGACGTGCTCGCCGGCCAGGAAGCCTGCTGTCGGTGGCAGGTCGTGGGTGTTGACGCTGGTCAGGCACTGCTGCCGGTACCGTTCCGGCGGGATGGGGCCCTCGGCGTTGTGCTCGAACCAGAGAATTGAGGTGCCGAAGATCCCGCGTTCGGCCAGGTAGTCCCGGACCCACGGCTCATACACCCCCAGGTCCTCGCCGATCACTATCGCGCCGGCCCGCTGCGCCTCCAGGGCGAGGATGCCGATCAGTGCCTCGTGGTCGTAGTAGACATAGGTGCCGTGTTCGGGACCGGCACCGGCCGGGATCCACCACAGCCGGAAAAGGCCCAGGATGTGGTCCACCCGGATCCCGCCGGCATGGCGCAGCACTGTCCGGAGCATGTCCCGGTACGCGGCATAGCCTGTCTCCGCGAGCCGCCCCGGGTGCCAGGGGGGTTGGGTCCAGTTTTGTCCCTGCTGGTTGAACATGTCCGGCGGCGCGCCGACTGTGACATCGCTGGCGAGTACCCCGGCCAGCGACCAGTTGTCCGAGCCGCCTTGCTTCACCCCGACCGCAAGATCATGGATGACCCCGATTTCCATACCGGCGCGCCGGGCCGAGCGTTGGGCTGCTTCGAGCTGCTGGTCGCAGAGCCACTGCAGCCAGCGGTGGAATTCGATCCGGCCGGCGAGCAGTGTGCGTTGCTCCTTGCAGTAGGCGGTGTCGGGCGCGGCTGCCTCGGCAGTCCACTGCGGTGCCTCCGGGGGCAGTTTCTCGGCCAGGGCGCACCAAAGCGCGAAGTCGTCGAGTCCTTGGCCCTGCCCTGCACAGAAATCCTGAAAAGCCACTGCGCGGGCCGGGCCCCGCGGGACGCCGAACACCAGTTCAAGGGCCGCCAGTTTTCCGGCGAAACTGGAGTTCCGGTCAAGCAGTCCGGTCGCCTGATTGGCGGTGTGCTGCTGACCGGCCAGGTTCTCCACTTCTGCCCGGCCTGCGGAGTCGAGGTAGCCGTACTCGGGGACCTCCTCCACCCGGAGGTAGAGCGGGTTGAAGAAGCGGCGGGTGGTCGGCAGGTATGGCGAGTCTTCGACCGGGGGGCGGGGTTCGGCGGCATGCAAGGGGTTGACCAGCAGGAAGCCTGCACCCTGTTGCCCGGTGATCGCGGCGAGGTCCGCGAGGTCCGCGAAGTCGCCGATGCCCCAGGACCGGGAGGACCGGACCGAATACAGCTGGGCGGTCAGTCCCCAGTTCCGCCGCCCGGCGAGCGCCTCGGTGGTGCTCAGCGTCAGCGGCGTGACGATGAGCGGACAGTGCGCCGCGGTGCCTTCGTTGTCTGCCAGCAGGGTGTGCCAGCCGAGGGGCACCCCGTCCGGAATCACGAAGGTCGCACGGCCGGTGAGGACGCCGTCGACGTCGACGGGGCCATCCCAATTTTCTTGTTGAGTCGTTTTGTACCTGCTTCCGTCCTCGGCGACAATCCACACCCGGACGGCGGTCCCATGGGGTACATGGACATCAATGGCGAGCGGCTGACCTGCACGGGCCACGGCGACCGCTGGCAACAGTCGCCGCCACGGTGCCAGTTGAGCCTCAGCCAGTGAGCGTTCCAGCTCCGCGGGGTCCCCGGCCGGCACACCCAGGGCGCCCAGGACGCTGCGCAGGGTCTCGTCTGCAACGGACCGTTCAACGCCGTCCCAGCCCCGGTAGGAGGTTCCGACACGATGGGCCGCTGCAAGTTCCCTGAGCAGTTCGGCTGTGCCGGTCGAGCTGTTGTGGTGCGTTCGGTCCGCCATGTGGCAACTGTAGACGCTTGCCGTCCGCCCCGTCCCGTCCCGAGGGAAGCAAGTTCTGCCCGGCGGTTCCGGCTAGCTATGCTGGCCCGCCGGCTTTAGGTGCAGGGCTCACCTCCAAGCTAGCGTTGCGTCCTATGATCGACGTCGAACGATTCCGGGTGCTTCTTCAGGAGGAGCGCCGCCGGAAACTTGCCCTCCTCCCCGCACTCAGCAAGGACATCAGCTCGGTCAATGCCGCCCGTCAGGACTCCAACGTCGACGACGAGCACGATCCGGAAGGTGCCACGATCGCGTTTGAGCTCTCGCAGGCGTCGGCCCTGCTGGAACAGAGCCGGCAGGGGCTCGCGCACATTGAAGCGGCCCTGGAACGGATTGAGGCAGGCACGTACGGCGTCTGTGCGGTGTGTGGTGAACAGATCGCAGAGGCCCGGCTGGAGGCCAGGGCGTGGACTCCGTTCTGCATCCGCCACAGTGCAGGTCCTGCGGGCCGGGCCGGAAGAACAGGACAACCGAAGCCATGACCAACGCCGCCGAGACCTGGTGGAGCCGGATCCTGGCAGGGTTCACCCACTCCCCCCTGCCCCACGTCACCGGCATTGAACTGGCGCTGGTGGTCCTGCTCGCTGTTGCGCTGTCCCTGCCACGGGTGACCTGGCGGTATTTCGGCTTGCTGGCCACCGTGACCCACGAACTCGGCCATGCTTTCGCTGCGCTGATGACCGGCCAGCGGCTCGGTGGAATCCGGCTGAGCCTGGACCACTCGGGCACCACCACCACCTACAGCCGCCGCCCGCTGGCAGCCGTCTGGTCGACGTTCTGGGGCTACCCGGTGCCGGCCGTCGTCGGTGCAGCCATGGTCTGGTGCGGTTTCAACGGCTGGGGTCCGGCGGCGATGTCGGTAGGAACCCTTGTGCTGCTGGCCTCATTCCTGTTCATCCGCAACGGGGTCGGACTGCTCATCACCGCGGCCGCTGTCCTTGCCGCCGTGCTGCTGGTGCTCTTCGTCCCGCCCGAATTCAACGGACACGTGGTGATCGTGCTCGGCCTGGCGCTGCTGGTCGCCGCCGTCCGCGACCTTGGGAAGCTGGCCAATGTGCACCTGCGGCACCGGGACCGGCTCGCATCCTCGGACGCGTACCTGCTGGCCCGGGCCACGCGTGTTCCTGCGGGGCTGTGGATCGTGCTCTTCGCCGCCGTCGTCGGGGCCGCCTGGTGGGTGGCCTGGCAGCCGATGTTACAGGTGTTCGACGTGCTGGTCGGGGCCATGCTGCCGGGCTCGGCCGGCTTCCCGGACTTGGGGCATAGGCTGGGACCATGAATATGAAGCATACTGATGACCCGGCATTCAGCACTAAGGGTGCCTACGTCACCGGCGGCGGGGAGTTCACCCGCGACACCAACTACATCGAGGACCGGATTACCCGCGACGGCGCCCCGGGCCTGAAGGGGGAGCCAGGCTGGCCGGTGGAACCCGGACGGTACCGGCTGATAGCGGCCCGAGCGTGCCCCTGGGCCAACCGTACCGTGATCGTGCGCCGGCTCCTGGGCCTTGAGGATGTCATCTCCCTCGGCCAGCCCGGACCAACCCATGACGCGCGCTCGTGGACTTTTGACCTTGACCCCGGCGGCAAGGATCCGGTCCTGGGCATGGAACGGATCCAGGAGGCGTACTTTCGCCGGTTTCCGGAGTACCCCCGGGGCATCACCGTCCCGGCGATTATCGACGTCGGCAGCGGCGAGGTGGTCACAAACGACTTCCCGCAAATCACCCTGGACTTCTCCACCGAGTGGGCCGGTTACCACCGCCCCGGTGCCCCCGAGCTGTACCCGCAGGCCCTCCGCGGCGAAATCGACGCGGTCAACAGGCGGGTCTTCACCGAGGTCAATAACGGCGTCTACCGCTGTGGCTTCGCCGGCTCCCAGCGGGCCTATGATGCTGCATACGACCGGCTCTGGACGGCGCTGGACTGGCTGGAGGAACGCTTGACGGGCCAGCGGTACCTCGTTGGAGACACCATCACCGAGGCCGACGTCCGGCTCTTCACAACACTGGCGCGGTTCGATGCCGTCTACCACGGGCATTTCAAGTGCAACCGGCAAAAACTCAGCGAGATGCCGGCGCTCTGGGGATATGCAAGGGACTTGTTCCAGACCCCCGGCTTTGGCGACACCACCGACTTCGTGCAGATCAAGCAGCACTACTACATCGTCCATGAGGACATCAACCCCACCGGGATCGTGCCGATGGGCCCCGCGCTGGGCAACTGGCTGAGCGCACACGGCCGCGAAGCCCTCGGCGGCCGGCCCTTCGGGGATGGAACACCTCCGGGCCCGGTCCGGGCAGGGGAAGAAGTGGCCCCCGGCCACGGGGCCGGCTGAGGGCGCGGGCTGCTGACGGGAGAGCAACGCTCCCGACAGCACCAGGGGTGAGCTGCTTGGCCGGCTCAGCGTTCTTCCAGTTGTAGCAGCAATACCACCGCCCTAGGGTGGGTTCTGATGACAACTACAGAAGAGGCCACCCAGGCCGGGCGCCCCTCGCTGTTCCGGCGGTCTTGGGGGGTAGTGGCCAGCAACGCTTCCGTTGTGCTGCTGTGGCCCCGATTGCAGCTGGCGGTAAAAGCCGGACTCGCCGCGGGCATTGCGTTCGCCATAGCTCCCCTGATGCCGGGCTCGGCCGCCAATTACCCCTATTACGCGCCGCTGGGAGCCCTGGTGGTGATGTATGAAAACGTTGCGGGCTCCATGCGGCAAGGTGTGCAGACGCTGGTGGGGCTTGCCATCGGCATTGGCTTGGCCTTTGTGCTGTTCCTGCGCGGCAGTCCCACGCCGCTGACAGTCGCTTTGGTGATGGCCCTCGGCGTTGTTTTGGCGGGGCTGCCGAAGCTCGGCGCTGGCCGGGACTGGATTCCGACGGCCGCGCTGCTTGTCCTGCTGGTCGGCGGCCACGACCCGGACCAGTTCTCCTTCGGGTATCTCCTCCAGATGGGAGCCGGGGTCAGCGTGGGCATCCTGGTGAACCTGCTGGTCTTCCCGCCGCTGCACTTCCGCGCCGCTGAGCTTAGTATTGCCGAACTCCGGCTGGCACTCGCCAGTCAGCTCAGCGACATGGCAAAGGCATTAAAGGAGAGTTGGCCGCCGGAGCACAAAGAGTGGTCCCGGCAGTCCGACACCCTTGAAGCGTCCGTCCGCTCCGTTCGGCTGGCCGTGGAGAAGGCCGATGCAAGCCGGCGCGCCAACCCGAGGCGCAGGCTCCATCCGCGGGATATCGAGCGGGACTACCGCAACCTGAGGGACCTGGAGCGGGTGACCTTCCACGTCCAGGACGTGACGCAGGTGCTCTCGGATGTCATTTGGGCCACGGACACGCCCTTTGTGGTGCCGGATGAATACGCAGCACCACTCGCCGACGCCATGTTTGCGGTCGGCGACGTGCTGCGCGCACTCCAGGAGGAGGAACCGGAACGCCAGTCGGAACTAAGTGAAGAAGCCGACGCCGCCGTCAAGTCCCTGACGGCGCGCCTCGGCGCCGAGGACGTGCAAACTGAGGGCCCCAGTGCCGTCGAATCGATCCTTTTGAGCCTGCACCGGATGCTGCGTGTGGCGAGGGCTTTCGCGAACCAGGCATAGCGTCCGGCATTCGCATCCCGCACGGCCGCCTTCGCCCCGGACCGGGGCGAAGGCGGCCGTCGCTGGTTGCCGCGGCGCTACGGCAGGGCAGCAACCGAGCCGCTGAAGTGTTTGCGTCCGGTACGCGGGTTCCAGGCGACGAAGTCGGAGCGCCGCCACGCCCCGTCATCGGTGTGGCCGGTCCCGATCTCAAGGGCCACGCGGGCCGGCAGGAAAACCGGCGCTTCAAACGAAACCTCCCAGCTGAATCCGTCGGCCTTCGCGGCGCCCACGTCCGCAAGCGCCCTCGACGCCAGATACATGCCGTGTGCTATCGACCGGCGCAGCCCCAGGGCCTTGGCCGAGAGGACGCTCAGGTGGATCGGGTTGAAGTCGCCGGACACGGCAGCGTACGCGCGTCCCGTGTCCACGCCCAGCTGCCATAGCGCGGTCGGATTCGGTGCCGCAAAAACGGCCGGAACCGGAGCGGCCGTGGGCTTGTCGATTCCCGGCAGGAACACCCCTTTCGCCAGGTACGTCGAAACACCTCGCCAGCTCACAGCGTCCTCCCCCGCGCTGCGCACCTCGGTGACGAGATCCAGCTGGGTCCCTGAGCGGTGCCCCCTCAGGTTCTCCGCCCAGGAACGGATGTCCAGGGCCTGGGTGAAACGCAACGGCCCGGATTGCACTACCCGGTTCTCCAGGTGGATCATCCCCAGCAGCGGCAGGGGAAAATCATCCCGGTTCATAACGCTCATTGCCAGCGGGAAGGACAGCGCGTGGACAAATCCGGCCGGCAGGATGTCGCTGGCGGTCTCACCGATCAGGTGCTGATAGGCCGTGAGGTTTTCCACCGCCGCCGTGACGCCGCGAACCTCGTGCTGTGTCTCGGGGAGTCCGGCGCCGGCATGGGTGCCCAACACCCGTCGTCGGGCAGCGGTGGCCGCAGCGTTGACGTACAGCTTGGACAGTGACGGCAACTCCCCCAGGATGAGCGGCCGTGATGGGTTCATGCCCCCACCAGGTTCTGCCCGCAGACGCGCAGTACCTCACCGGTTATGCCGCCGGCCGCGTCACTGGCCAGGAACGCGATAGCCTCGGCCACGTCGCCCGGCCGGCCGCCCTGTTGGAGCGAGTTGAGCCTGCGCGCGATCTCGCGGGTGGCAAACGGGATCCTGGCGGTCATCTCCGTTTCGATAAAACCAGGAGCAACGGCGTTGATGGAGCCGCCGTGCGTGCCGATCAGCGGGGCCGTCGCCCGGACCATTCCCATCACGCCACCCTTCGAGGCGGCGTAGTTGGTCTGGCCGCGGTTGCCGGCAATCCCGCTGGTGGACGCGACGGAGACAATCCGCGGTGCGCTCCGAAAGTGTTCGGAGGCGAGCAGTGCCGCATTGATCCGCAGCTGCGCGGCGATGTTGACCCCGATGACGGAGTTCCAGCGGCCCTGGTCCATGTTGGCCAGCAGCTTGTCCCGGGTGATGCCGGCGTTGTGGATAACAATGTCCAGCCGCCCGTGGCGTTCCACGGCGTGGTCAATAATGCGCTGACCGGCGTCCGCGCCGCTTATGTCCAGCTGCAGCGCCGTGCCGTGCACTTCGTTGGCGACTGCTGCGAGGTGATCCCCGGCCGCCGGGATATCAACGGCTACGACTGTGGCACCGTCACGGTGGAGGGTACGCGCAATCGCAGCGCCGATTCCGCGCGCGGCTCCGGTCACGACGGCGACCTTGCCCGCCAGCGGCTTCTCCGCGTCGGCCGGCAGTTGCCCTTCGGTGCTGCTCACGGTCAGAAACTGTCCGTCGATGAACGCCGAACGGCCGGAGAGGAAGAACCGGAGCGCGCCGAGGGCGCTGGGGCTGGTGGTCCGGGCGTCCCCGGACAGCAGGATCCCGTTGGCCGTTGCACCGGCACGGAGCTCCTTCGCAAGCGAGCGCAGGAGACCGTCGACGCCTTGGCGGGCCGCCGCGGCGGCGGGGTCCGCGTTGGCGGTCGCGGTGCGGGAAACGGTGATGACGCGCGAGTGAGCGGCCAGGTCCCGGAGCGAGGCGGCTGCCGTGAGGACCGGCTTCTCGAGGTCCTCCGGCCGGGTCAGCCCATCGAGGACCAGGATGATGGCGCCAAGCTTCTCCTTGGGAACCGCGTGACGGCGAACATCGAGATTCCAGGACAGCAGGATCGACGCGAGATCGTCTGCTCCGCTGCCGGTACCCTGGACCAGAACAGGGCCGCTCACGAACGGCTGCCCCGGTGTGTAGCGCCGCAGAACCACCGGCTGTGGCAGGCCAAGTTTGCGCGCGATGTCCCGGCCGAGCCCCCGGCTCACCAGTGCGGTGTATTTATCAGGCATGGGATCCCCCTAGTGAGATTCAAGAATAGCGACGACGCCCTGGCCGCCGGCGGCGCAGATGGAAATGAGTCCGCGGGCGGGACGGCCATTAACCGGGCCCCTGGCGTGGAGCATCTTCGCGAGCGTGGCGACGATTCGTCCGCCGGTGGCGGCGAACGGGTGGCCGGCGGCGAGGGAGGATCCGTTAACGTTGAGCTTGGACCGGTCAATGCTGCCGAAGGCGCCGTCCAGGCCCAGCCGGGTACGGCAGAATTCCTCGTCTTCCCACGCGGCCAGGGTGCTCAGTACGGTGCCGGCGAAAGCCTCATGGATCTCGAAGAAGTCAATGTCCGCAAGGCTTAGTCCGTTACGGGCCAGCAGGCGGGGAACGGCGAAGGCCGGCGCCATCAGGAGCCCGTCCTTGCCGTGCACAAAGTCGACGGCCGCCGCTTCGCCGTCGACGACGGTAGCCAGCTTGGGCAGGTCGTGGGCGTCGGCCCATTCCTCGGCGGCGAGCAGGACTGTCGAGGCGCCGTCAGTGAGCGGGGTGGAGTTGCCGGCCGTCATGGTTGCCGCTGTGCCAAGGTTTTTGCCGAAAACGGGTTTGAGCGTGGCCAGCTTCGCCAGGCTGGTGTCGGAGCGCAGATTCGAGTCGCGGGTAAGGCCGCGATACGGAGTGAGCAGGTCATCGAAGAAGCCCGCGTCGTAGGCAGCGGCCAGGTTGCGGTGGCTGTTAAAAGCCAGTTCGTCTTGCGCTTCCCGTGTGACCTTCCACTGCGCGGTGGTGAGCGCCTGGTGTTCGCCCATGGACAGGCCGGTGCGCGGTTCGCCGGTGCCGGGGGCGTCCGGGGTGAGATCCTTGGGCCGGAGCCGGCTCAGGACCTGCAGGCGCTGGGGCAGCGTCTTGGCACGATTGAGGTCAAGAAGCACTTCGCGCAGTCCCTCGCTGACGGCAATCGGAGCGTCAGAGGCGGAGTCGACGCCGCCGGCGATGGCCGAATCGATCTGGCCGAGCTTAATCTTGTTGGCCAGGCCGAGGACCGTTTCCAGTCCGGTGGCGCAGGCCTGCTGCACGTCATAGGCGGGGGTCTCTGCGGACAGTGCGGAGCCAAGCACGGCTTCACGGGTCAGATTGAAATCACGGGAGTGCTTGAGTACGGCTCCGGCAGCTACCTCACCGATGCGTTCGTCCTGGAGGCCGAACCGTGCGATCAGCCCGTCCAGCGCCGCCGTCAGCATGTCCTGGTTGGAGGACTTGGTGTACGCGCCACCGGTCCGGGCAAAGGGGATGCGGTTTCCGCCCACGATGACCGCCTTGCGGAGCTGCGGCGCCGCCGTGCGCGCGGCGGGGGCGGTGGCGATTCCCGCTGTGCCTCCTGCCGGCGCCGTGGCTGCGGGAGTCGGTTCCTGCGGTCCGGGTGTGGACTGTCCGTCGACGGTCATGGGCTGTCTCCTTTGATCAAAGCGGGTTACCGATACCCAGCGTACCTGATACGCTGGGTATCGTGAACATTCCCCAGCCTGATCTTCCCGGCGGCAGTACCTCCGGCACCCACGCCGCCGGCAGCGGCAGCGTGGATGGCCGGGCCTCGCGCTGGCAGCCGCATCGCGAGGAGCGGCGCCGGGAGCTGATCAAAGCTGCCCGCAAGGCAGTGCACAGGCTCGGCAGCGACGCTTCCATGGAGGACATTGCCGCCGCGGCCGGTACGTCGAAGTCAGTCTTCTACCGATACTTCGGGGACAAGGCAGGGTTGCAGCAGGCCGTCGGCGAAGTGGTTCTGAGCCAGATGCAGCGCCGCATCCAGGAAGCCGCGCAGGGAGCCCAGACGCCCCGCGAAGGACTGCTTGCGATGGTTTCCGCCTACCTCCAGATGGCGGAGACAAGCCCCGCCGTCTACACCTTCGTTACGCGCTACACCCCCGGCGAGGCGGATGCCGGGGGCGCCAGCATCCCCGCAGCCGGCGCCCTGGGCCACTTTTTTGCGGCCATTAGCGGCATGATCGCCCGGCCCATGCACAGCCACCTCGGCGACTCGACGGGGCGCGAAGCCGTACTCGGGTACTGGCCGACCGCCGCGATCGGCCTGGTCAGAAACGCCGGTGAGCAATGGCTTGCCAGCCCGGCTACGCCTGCCAAGCCCGGCCAGGAAGCGATGGCACGCCAGATCACCGACTGGCTGTGCCTGGGCATAGCCCCGGAGCTCCGCCCGGCCACCGCTGTGTCCGCGCCGGCCGGCGCGGCTCCGGCATCACCGTGAGCCGGCCGGCCCCAGTTCCAGTACCGACTTTTCCAGAATTCAAGTGTTAGAACCCAAGTGTCAGAACCAAAGAAGGAATCGACATGACCGAACTCGCCGACCGCCACGCGGTCCCTGCCACGCCCCGACCTGCTGCGGAGCGCAAGTCCGCCCGGCCGGCGAACTTAACCGGGATGGCGGCTCCCGTCGTCGATGTTGAACTGCTCGGCGAGCTGCTGCTGGGAAAGTGGGCCGACACCCGCCGGACCGCACGGGCGCTCGCAGGGCACCCCGAACTGCACAAGACGGAGGGGCTTACCCATACCGAACACCGCCGGCGTGTCTTCGGCCAGCTGAAGATCCTGGTGGAGAACGGCGCCGTACACCGTGCTTTCCCGGCGGCCGTCGGCGGCGCCGACGAGCACGGCGGCAACGTCGCCGGGTTCCAGGAACTTGTTATCGCGGACCCTTCGCTGCAGATCAAGGCCGGCGTCCAGTGGGGTCTGTTCGGCTCCGCCGTCAACCACCTCGGCACCGAGGAGCACCACAAGAAGTGGCTGCCCGGCATTATGAACCTTGACATCCCGGGCTGCTTCGCCATGACGGAGACCGGCCACGGATCGGACGTCGCCAGCATCGCCACCACAGCCACCTACGACCCGGACACCGCGGAATTTGTGGTCCACACGCCCTTCCGGGCCGCGTGGAAGGACTACATCGGGAATGCCGCCGTCGACGGACTCGCCGCCGTCGTCTTCGCCCAGCTGGTGACGCAGGGCGTCAACCACGGTGTGCACGCCTTCTACATGA
Organism: Arthrobacter sp. UYCu512; assembly: GCF_040547075.1. Taxonomy (NCBI): domain Bacteria; kingdom Bacillati; phylum Actinomycetota; class Actinomycetes; order Micrococcales; family Micrococcaceae; genus Arthrobacter; species Arthrobacter sp. UYCu512. Next base: position 149,458 of record NZ_JBEPPA010000008.1, on the reverse strand, counting down.
ACCTCCGGGATCCCGAAACCAGGGAATTCCTGCCCGGCATCGGGGGCGAGGACGACGGGGTCAAGGGTGGACTCAACGGCATTGACAACGGCAGGCTGCACTTCACGAGCGTCCGGATCCCGCGCACCCACCTGCTGAACCGCTACGGCAACGTTGATGCCGATGGCAGCTACAGCTCGCCCATCGCCAGCCCGGGCCGCCGCTTCTTCACCATGCTTGGCACCCTGGTCCAGGGCCGGGTCTCCCTAGACGGTGCCGCCGTGACCGCGTCGAAGCTTGCCTTGAAAACGGCGATCCAGTACGCCACAGAACGCCGCCAGTTCAACGCTTCCTCGCCAACCGATGAGGAAGTACTGCTCGATTACCAGCGGCACCAGCGCCGGCTGTTCACCCGTCTGGCCACCACGTATGCCGCCGGTTTCGCCAGTGAGCAGCTGTTGCAGAAGTTCGACGACGTTTTCTCCGGCCGGGCCGACACTGACGAGGATCGGCAGGATCTGGAGACCCTCGCGGCGGCGCTTAAGCCGCTCAGCACCTGGCACGCCCTTGACACCCTGCAGGAATGCCGCGAAGCCTGCGGCGGGGCAGGTTTCCTGATCGAGAACCGCTTTGCCTCGCTGCGTGCGGACCTCGACGTCTACGCCACCTTCGAAGGCGATAACACGGTGTTGCTGCAGTTGGTCGCCAAGCGGCTGCTGGCCGACTATGCCAAGGAGTTCCGCACCGTGAACTTCGGTGTGCTCGCCCGCTATGTGGTGGGCCAGGCCACGGGGGCCGCCATCCACCGGACGGGCCTGCGCGGCGTCGCCCAGTTTATGGCTGATTCCGGGTCGGTTCAGAAGGCGGCCATCGCGATTAAGGACGAAGCCAGCCAGCGCGCACTGCTGACCGACCGGGTGCAAACCATGGTTGCCGAGGTGGGCGCGGCGCTCAAGGGCGCCAACAAGCTGCCCCAGCAGCAGGGCGCCGCCCTGTTCAACAGCCACCAGGACGAACTCATCGAAGCCGCCCAGGCGCACGCCGAGCTGCTGCAGTGGGAAGCCTTTACCGAGGCGCTTGGCACGGTCACGGACCCGGGAACCCGAAAGGTCCTGACCTGGCTGCGCGATCTCTTCGGCCTGGCCCTGATTGAAGACAACCTGTCCTGGTACCTGATGAACGGCAGGCTCTCCATGCAGCGCGCCCGGACCGTGGGCGGCTACATCAACCGCCTGCTGGTGAAGATCCGTCCGCATGCCCTGGACCTGGTCGATGCCTTCGGGTTCGGGCCGGAACACCTCCGCGCTGAGATCGCAACGGGCGCTGAGAAGGTCCGCCAGGATGAGGCCCGCGAGTACTTCCGCAGGCTGCGCGCCAACGGGGATGCCCCCGTGGACGAGAAGATCCTCTTGGCACGCAAGGGCCACGGGAAAAAGTCCTAAGGTCCCGGCCCGGTCCGGAACACCACAACGGCGCCGCCCCCGCAAGGGGGCGGCGCCGTTGTGGTGTGTGGCCGGATGCCTGCGGTCAGGAGTTCGTGGGGAGCACCGAGCGGTAGACCGCAAGAGTGGTTTCGGTGATGGATTCCCAAGAGAAGTGTTCTTCGGCGCGGCGCCGGCCGGCCTGGCCCATGGCGCGGGCCCGGGCGGGATCGGTGACAACTTCGGTCAGCGCGGCAGCGAATTCGGTGACAAATTTCTCCGGATCCAGCGGAGTGCCGGTCCCGTCCGTGACTTGCTCGATGTCCACCAGCAGTCCGGTCTCGCCGTGCTGTACCACCTCCGGGATTCCGCCGGTGGCACTGGCCACCACGGCGGCACCGCAAGCCATGGCCTCAAGGTTTACGATGCCAAGGGGCTCATAGATGGACGGGCAGGCAAAAGCAGTGGCGTGGCTGAGCACCTGGATCAGCTCGTTGCGGGGCAACATCCGCTCCACCAGGATCACACCGCTGCGCTGGGTCTGCAGCTGCGCGATCAGGCGGGAGGTCTCGGCGGCAAGCTCGGGGGTGTCTGCGGCACCAAGGCACAACACCAGCTGCACGTCGGCCGGCAGTTTGGCGGCCGCGCGAAGCAGGTAGGGCACGCCCTTCTGGCGGGTATTGCGGCCGACGAAGACTACGCTCGGCCGTGCCGGGTCAATCCCCAGGGCGCGGACGACGTCCTCTCCTTCGTCCCGGTTCCAGAGGCTCACATCGATGCCGTTGTGCACTACCTTGACCTTGGCGGGGTCCACCTCCGGGTAGCTGCGCAGAATGTCCTGGCGCATGCCCTCGGAGACTGCGATGATGGCGGCTGCGGCCTCGTAGGCAGTCTTTTCCACCCAGGAGGACACGGCGTAGCCGCCGCCAAGCTGCTCGGCCTTCCACGGGCGCAGTGGCTCCAAACTGTGGGCACTGAGCACGTGTGGAATGCCGTGCAACAACGAGGCGATGTGCCCGGCCATGTTGGCATACCAGGTGTGTGAATGCACGATGTCGGCGCCGGCAATATCCGGCACAATCCGCAAATCCACTCCGAGGGTCTGCAGCGCAGCGTTCGCCGTGCCCAGATCCCCGGGCACGGCGTACGACGTGACGCTCGCGCCGTGATAGTCGGGTTCACGGGCCGCGCCGAAGGCGCGAACCTGCAGATCCACGTGCCGGGCCAGCACACGGCTGAGCTCGGCCACGTGGACCCCGGCGCCGCCATAGATTTCGGGCGGAAATTCTTTGGTCACAATGTCTATACGCACAAACTCCAAGGTAGTCGTTACGGTGGAACTGATCTAGTGTGAAGACGTTCGGGCGAGCCGGACTGTTTGTGGAAGTACAAAGGCGTTCAGGAGCGATCACTATGCCGAATAAGAAAGTTTTGGCCATTGTCCTTGCCGGTGGCGAGGGTAACCGGCTTATGCCATTGACGGCGGACCGGGCCAAACCCGGCGTGCCCTTTGCCGGGAGTTATCGCCTGATTGACTTTGCGTTATCCAACCTGGTCAATTCCCGCTATCTGCAGATCGTTGTGCTGACGCAGTACAAGTCGCACAGCCTGGACCGTCACATTTCCGAAACCTGGCGGATGTCCACCCAGCTGGGCAACTACATCGCCTCCGTCCCGGCGCAGCAGCGAGTGGGCAAAAGCTGGTTCCTCGGCAGCGCGAACGCCATCTACCAGTCGTTGAACCTCATTCAGGATGCCAATCCCGACATCGTCGTCGTCGTCGGTGCAGACCACGTATACCGGATGGACTTCGGGCAAATGGTCGACCAGCACGTCGCCAGCGGCGCCAAGGCCACAGTGGCCGCCGTACGACAGCCGCTGCACATGGCCGACCAGTTCGGTGTGATCGAAGTGGACCCGGATAATCCGGGGAAGATTGCCGCGTTCGTCGAGAAGCCCGCCACCACCCCGGGGCTCGCCGCCGACCCCACCCAGTTCCTCGCCTCCATGGGCAACTACGTGTTCAGCACCGACGCCCTGGTCGAGGCCCTGCACCTCGATGCCGAGCGACTTGATACCAAACACGACATGGGCGGGGACATCATTCCCTACTTCGTTGACCAGGGCGAAGCCGGCGTCTACGACTTCACCCTGAATGAGATCCCGGGCTCCACGGAACGCGACCGCACCTACTGGCGCGACGTGGGCACCATCGACTCGTTTTACGATGCGCACATGGACCTTATCTCTCCCGTTCCGGTATTCAACCTGTACAACTCCGAATGGCCGATCTACACGCGGCAAAGCATTTCCCCGCCGGCCAAGTTCGTCCGCGGCCAGAAAAACACTGTCGGCACAGCGATGGATTCCATCGTTGCCAGCGGCACCGTGATTTCCGGCGGCATCGTGGAGGGCTCAGTTCTCTCCAACGACGTCTACGTCGGCACCTCCAGCCGGGTCCTCGACTCGGTGCTGATGGATAAGGTCACCATTGGCTCCGGCGCAGTCGTCAAGCGCGCCATCATCGACAAAAACGTCAAGGTCCCGGCGGGTGCCGCGATCGGCCTCGACCACGATCTGGACCGGGCCCGCGGATTCAAAGTCACAGACTCCGGCATCACTGTCCTGTCGAAGGGCCAGCATGTTCCCGAACCCGGCGAAGCTGAACGCGCCCTGGCCGCCGCCAACCTGATCCTGGTGCCGAACGCAGTCAAGGCTGCCACGGAAAACTGGCCCGCGCTTCGTGAATCCGTGCACAAGGTAGCCGAAGTGCAGGCTGCCGCGGTGGGCGTGGCTGCTCCACAGCCGACCGAAGCCCACTGATCCGGCGCTGCTGCGCCGGGAGCCCGGTACCGGCGTCGGTCCGGGCTCCCGTCAGGCTGTAAAATTGGGGCAATGAGCTCTCCCGATGTGCCGTCCGATCTGACTCCCGAGGAAATCCGGGCCTGCCTAAAGGTCCTGAACAGCATCCACGTCTACGACGAGGCGCACCCGGACTACGTCTCGGTGCGCCGCGCCACCGGGAAGATGTTCAAGGCCGTGAAGCGGCACCGCCGGGTCAGTAAGCGGGACATGATCGCCGAAGCGGACCGTGCCGTGATCGCACAGACCGCTACGGCGGCCCCGGACCGGATCGACGACGAAACCCGCGGTAACAAACTCGCGCCCTCGGCCACCGGCGAGATTGCCGGGCACTTGATCAAATCCAGGCCCTGCTATATCTGCAAGCAGCATTACACCCAGGTGGATGCTTTCTACCACCAGCTGTGCCCTGATTGCGCCGCCTTCAGCCACAGTAAGCGGGACGCACGGACCGACCTGACCGGACGCGCAGCCCTGCTGACCGGCGGCCGGGCGAAGATTGGTATGTACATTGCGCTGCGGTTGCTCCGCGACGGCGCCCACACCACCATCACCACCCGTTTCCCCAAGGACGCTGCCCGCCGCTTTGCCGCGATGGAAGACAGCAGCGAATGGCTGCACCGGCTCAGGATCGTTGGGATTGACCTCCGCGACCCCTCCCAGGTGATGGCACTGACCGATTCGCTCGAGGCGGCGGGTCCGCTGGACATCATTATCAACAACGCAGCCCAAACCGTCCGGCGCTCCGGCAATGCCTATCAGCCGCTCGTCGACGCCGAGGATGAACCCCTCCCCGCGGCGCTCCAGGCGGCCAATGGCGGCCCGGAACTAGTCACCTTCGGCCACGCCCACGACAAGCACCCGCTGGCCCTCGCCAGCACCGTCCTGGATCACCCGGTGCTGGCTGGAGACGCCATCACCTCGCTGGCGTTGTCCGCGGGTTCCGCATCCTTGGAGCGCATCGCTTCCGGCACCGCCATCGACGCCGGCGGCCTGGTCCCGGACCTGGCCAGTATCAACAGCTGGACCCAGGTGCTGGACGAGGTGGATCCCCTGGAAATGCTGGAGGTCCAGTTGTGCAACGTCACCGCGCCGTTCCTGCTGGTTAGCAGGCTTCGAGGGGCGATGAAACGCTCAACCGCCCGGCGGAAGTACATCGTCAATGTCAGTGCCATGGAGGGCCAGTTCGCCCGAGCCTACAAGGGCCCCGGCCACCCGCACACCAATATGGCCAAAGCGGCGCTGAACATGATGACACGGACCAGCGCCCAGGAGATGCTGGACGCGGACGGCATCCTGATGACCGCCGTCGATACCGGCTGGATCACCGATGAGCGCCCGCACTACACCAAGGTCCGCCTGATGGAGGAGGGTTTCCACGCTCCCCTGGATCTGGTCGACGGGGCCGCCCGGGTCTACGACCCGATTGTGGTGGGCGAGTCCGGCGAGGACCAGTTCGGCGTCTTCCTGAAGGACTACAAGCCTAGTCCGTGGTGAGCGCGGGCTGGTTTCACGCCGGTGCCGGGAGGGTCCGGGCCCTATGGCCCTAATGGGTTCCCGGCAGTGCCCGTAACGTTGGTGCACATGAATACAGAGACGACGCCCGCGCCCGAATTCGGGCTGTCCATTGACCAGTGCTGGGTCCTGCTGGACACGGAAGTGGTGGGGCGGATCGCCCTGATTGTGGATGGGCACCCGGAGATATTTCCGGTGAACTTTGCGCTGGACCGCCGCTCGATCGTCTTTCGCACCGCCGGTGGCACCAAACTCTGGGCGGCTATGACGGCGAAGCCGATCGCCTTTGAGATCGATGGCTACGACGCCCACGAACAGCAGGCGTGGAGTGTTGTTGCCCGCGGCGAGGCGCAGCTGATTGAGAGCCAAGAGGACAAGGACGCCGTCGACGCCCGCCTCCTTGAGCCGTGGCAGCCGGGCGACAAGGGCTACTATGTGCGGCTCTCCCCCAAGGCCTTGACGGGTCGCCGGTTCACAGTGAGGAACCCGGATCTGTGGAACACCCGCCTCTCTGATCCCCGCCGGGCCTCTTTCGAGTAGCTTTCGAGTAGCTGCCACCGGGCTGGAGCCTGCGGGCGCTACCTCGCAGCTTTGGGTTCCGGGGAATGGACCACCAGCACCGGGCAGTGGGCGTGTGCCACCAGGGCGGAGCTGACCGAACCGATGAGCAGTCCGCCGAAGCCGCCATGGCCCCGGCGCCCTACCACCAGCAGTTCGGCGCTCCGGCTGGCCTCAAGCAGGGTATGGCGGGGGTGGCCCTGGACGAGTCGGGTTTCGAGGTTGGCGGGGACGTCCGCCCCGAACGCCTTCTCCACGGCTTCCTGCAGGATTTCATCGGCGCGGACATCGAAGTCGTCGATGCCCATGGCGACATATCCGTCGTAGACCGGGGGGACGTCCCAGCAGGCCAGCGCCACAACCGTCGCGGAGAGCGCTGCGGCGAGGCTCTGGGCCTGGCGCAGGGCTTCAACCGATGCATCGGAACCGTCGACTCCCACCACAATGGTCCGGACTTTGGTGGCTTCGGTCATGGCAGATCCCTTCGGTATACAACTGGCACGTCCTGCCTACCATGACCTGCTGGCCGCAGCAGCGCCTAGGGCCAAAAGGCATGGGCAACACACGCCGGAACTGTCCCTGCGGGACCTAGGACCCTTGTCCGGTCCCGGGACACGGAGAAGAATGGCAGTCGTTGGGAACGGAACCGGCGGCCGGAGCGGACAATGGGGAGTCTGGGAATCCCGCGCCGGCATAATCGTCGGAGCGGGCCTCGGAGTATCCGCACCATACACGGCAGCATAAGCCGCCGGACAGGAGAATCATGATTGCCTGGGCAGACGCAGGTCTCACTGCAGCCGACGGGGCACCGGCCGTTATCCGGGTCTTTATCCTTGATGACCACGAACTCGTCCGGCGCGGGCTCCAGGAGCTCCTCGAGGGTGAGGGCTTCCTGGTGGTGGGCAGCTCGGGTTCCGCCGTCGAGGCGACCCGGCGCATTCCGGCCCTCCATCCTGACGTCTGCGTCCTGGACGCCCGTCTGCCGGACGGGACCGGAATTGAGGTCTGCCGCGACGTACGTTCGGTGGACCCGTCGCTGAACTGCATTATTCTGACGAGCTACGACGACGAGCAAGCACTGCGCGGAGCGGTTCTGGCGGGCGCGAGCGGCTATGTCCTAAAGGAGATCGGTGGCACTGACCTGATCGGGGCGCTGCGCCGGGCTGCTGCCGGCGAGTCCCTCTTCGCGGAGGGCGTCGCCGCCGGAATCGTGGACAGCTTGGTGGCGGCCGAAGATGTGGACCCCAGGACTGCCTCCCTGACGCCGCAGGAGCGGCGGGTACTGGAGCTGGTGGGCGGTGGGCTCACCAACCGCCAGATTGCAGCGGAGATGTTCCTCGCCGAGAAGACCGTCAAAAACTACGTTTCGTCACTGCTGGCCAAGCTGGGCTTTGAACGGCGGACGCAGGCTGCGGTGTTTATCGCGAGCCCCGCGTCGCCGGCACCGCAAGGAAGCCACGCGGAAGCACATCGACCCCACAGCGTCCGTTAGCCGGCGGGCCTCGAACCGCGATCACTGCCCGCGACGGCTACTGCTATAGCGGCACGGACCATTCAAGGCTGGTGCCGGCGTCCGGAGCGCTCGTGATGGTGCAGCTGCCGTCCAGCATCCGGGCACGGTCCTCAAGGTTGGCCAAACCCCGGCGTTTTCCGGGTTCGGTGAAGCCTGCTCCGTTGTCCGTGATGACCACTGTCACCCTGCCTTTGACCACACCTACCGACACGGAGATGGCGTCGGCGCCGGAATGCCGAAGTGCGTTGCTGAGGCCCTCCGACACCACAGCCACAACATTGTCCGCTTTGTCAGGGGTGACGGCGTCCACCGGTCCGGTGATGGTCAGGCTGGGTGCGAACGGCATGGACTTCGCCGAGCTGCGTGCCACCCGGCGGATCCGTCCGCTCAGCAACTCGGTTTCGCTGCTGCTGCTCTTGAGCAAATAGATCGTGTCCCGCAGGCTGCGGATCGCTTCGTCAAGTTCCCCGGTGATGGTGCGGATCCGATCGGTCGCGAGTTCGTCCTTGGTAAAGCGGGTCAGGCTCTGGACGCTCAGTCCGGCCGCGAACAAGCGCTGGATCACCAGGTCGTGCAGGTCCCGGGCGATGCGTTCCCGGTCCGTGAATACCAGCAGTTCTTCCCGGAGCCGGTGCACGCGGGCCAGTTCGAGGGCGAGGGCGACGTGGGAGCCGAAGACGGCGCCCATCTCGATGTCGGTCCTGGCGTACTGCAGCGAATCGGTGTCCCGGACCAGGATCAGGAGTCCGTGATGGGCGCCCTGGGTGCTCAGCGCCACCGCCAGCAGCGGGCCGGTGATGCCGCCGTCGATCCCGCCGAACAGGGCGGAGGCGTCAGCGAGCACAACAGGCTCGCCGCCGTCGAGGACACTTTCCAGCAAAGGCAAATCCAGTGTGAGCGCCCGGCCGGAGAACTGCGCACTTTTTGCTCCTGCCACCCCGGCGACAAGATATCCTCGGCCGCCTGCAGCGGGTGCCACCAGCATTGCGAGCTGCGAGCCGGACTCCTGGAGGGCCCGGCTTGCGATGGGGTCCAATCCGCCGAAGGTGTAGTCGCGGTCATTGCTGAGCATCAGCCCCGAGACGTCCATGCAGGCTTCCAGCCAGCGGGCCCGGCGCCGGGCGTCGTCGTAGAGCCGGGCGTTCTCAATGGCAACCCCCGCGGCGGCCGCCAAAGCGACGGCGAGACCCTCGTCTTCTGCCGTGAAGTCGCTGCCGTCCTCCTTTTCGGTCAGATAGAGGTTGCCGAAAACGACGTCCCGAACCCGCACCGGGACGCCGAGGAAGGACTTCATGGGCGGATGGTCCGCCGGGAATCCATAGGATTCAGGATGGCTGCGCAGGTCATGAAGGCGGAGCGGGCGGGGATCGGAAATCAGCAGGCCCAGGACCCCGTGCCCGGTAGGAAGGGGTCCGATCCGGTGGGCCAGTTCTTCGTCGATGCCGACAGTGATGAAGTGGCTGAGGGCCCGGTCATCGCCGATGACTCCCAGGGCCCCAAAGCGGGCCCGGAGCAAGCGGCAGGCGGACTGGACGACCCTTTCCAGGACGGCGTCCAGGCTGAGGTCCTCGGCAATAGCGACAACGGCCTCCAATAGGCCGGCCATCCGTTCCTGGGACTGGAGCAGTTCCTCTGCCCGGGAAACGAACCCCTTGAACGTATCGTCAATCATGGGCTCTGGCTCGGCGGTGGTCTGGTCCGGACGATTCCCTGCTGAATGCATGCTCATGGCCCCAATTCGATACAACGAACACAACTGTCGTCCGCGCTGGCGACGGTGATGCCAGACTACCCTGATGCTGGCGCATCGGCCCTCGGAGCCCAACGACGGAGCTTCGGATTGTGACCTTTTGCCCTATCGGCCGCCCAGTAGCTGACGTAGGGTCGCTGACATGAGTACTGACCCGAAGCCGGAAAAAACACAGCAGGCACACGAAGTTGAGAACCTGGACCACCACGAATGCTGGCGGCTGCTACGCGGCGTGACCGTTGGCAGGCTGGCCGTCTGGGTGGATGGCCATCCCGACATATTCCCGATTAATTACAAGGTGGACCACGGTACCCTGGTCTTCCGCACGGCTGACGGCACCAAGCTGCAGGCTGCCACCGGCGACACACCGGTGGCGGTGGAGGCAGATGGGGTGGACGCCGACAGCGGCATCGCGTGGAGCGTGGTGATCAAGGGCCAGGCGGCCCCGGTGCAGAACGTGGAGGAGGTTCTGGACACCGTGGGGCTGCTCCTGTTCCCCTGGCAAGCGGGCAAAAAGGAACACTTTGTCCGGATCACCCCTGACTCGGTGACCGGACGCCGGTTTAAAGTGGTTCCGCCCCTGACCTGGTGGACACCACTGGATGACGCCACCCGCTCCGGACTCGAATAGCCCCTCCCCAGGGATGCCCGTCGGCTGTGCTGACCCCGGGGCTACCGGAGCAGCCGCAACTGAGAGGGCAACCGGGTGGGGTGCCGGGAATCAGGCCAGCCGGGTGATTTCGACGCTGACATTGAGTGCTGAGCCTCCGCCGCCGGACAGGATGCCCTTAAGCGGTGCCACATCGCGGTAGTCACGGCCCCTCGCCACTGTGACATGGAGGTCGCCCGCCGGTTTGTGGTTGGTGGGGTCCCAACTGCGCCATTCACCGTCCCACCACTCCAGCCAAGCGTGCGACTGCCCGGCCACCGGCTCGCCGAGTTCCGCCGTCGAGCGCGGGTGGAGGTAACCGGACACGTAGCGGGCAGGGATCCCCCGGCTGCGCAGCGCGCCGATGGCAAGGTGCGCCAGGTCCTGGCAGACGCCCTGGCGCTGGCCCCAGGCTTCCTCGGCGTTTGTGGTGACTCCGGTGGTGCCCTTCATGTAGGTCATTTCCCCGCGCATCCAGCCAAAGACAGCCATCGCCGCCTCGTGCGGATTGCGGTCCCCCACCACGCCGGGGATGATCCCGAGCACTTCGGCGCCCGGGCCGGTGAGCTGGGACTGCGGAATCCAGTCGCTGAACTTGTTGAGCGCTTCCGCGGCGCCAAGAACCTCCCAGCCCACAATGTCCGCCTCCGCCGGGACCCGCTCCGCCCGGTGTACCTCCACGGTTGTGGTGGACAGGACCTCCAGGTGCTCGTGCGGCATCTGCATGTCAAAGGCGGTCACCCGGGTGCCCCAGTAGTCGCGGTAACTGCTCAGGGCCGCCTGTGACGGTGAAACCTTCAGCGAGGACTCCAGCACCACCTGTTGGGGGTCCGTCAGCGGGGTCATGCGGGCTTCGTTGTACGAGAGCGTAACGCGCTTGTTGTACTTGTACGCGGTCTTGTGGATGATGCTCAGCCGGGTCATGAAACTTCTCCCACCCAGGCCAGTTCGTCTGCCTGATTGAAGTACTTACGGGAAATGGCGTCCGAGGCCTGCGAGACGGCCTTCTGGACGCGCTCCATGTGCTCCGGAAGTTCGGACATCAGGTCGTCGGTCCGGTGGAACTCCAGGAACGTCCGGGCCTGCCCCACGATCCGGCGGGCGTCGTTGATAAAGCCAACGCGCTGGGCCGAAGGGTCCAGCATGGCGAGGCACTCATCCGCGTCCCGCAGCGCATAGACGATGGACCGGGGGAACAGCCGGTCCAAGAGCAGGAACTCGGCGGCATGCTGATCGCCGAAAGCCGCCCGGCGGGTCCGCAGGAAGGATTCGTAGGCACCGGCGCAGCGGAGCATGTTCACCCAGGACATGCCGGCCGAAAGGACGTCCCGGGTGGAGAGCATCCGCGCTGTCATGTCCGCGCGTTCCAGCGAGCGGCCCAGGACCAGGAACTGCCAGCTCTCGTCGTGGCTGACCGTGGTGTCCGCGAGTCCGCTGACCATGGCGGTCCGCTCCAGCACCCAGTTGCAAAAGCGGTAGGTGCCCACAACGTCCTTGCGGTGCTGGTTGAGCCCGTAGTAGGTCGTGTTGAGGCTTTCCCAGAGGCCTGAGGACACCGTTTCCCGGGCCCGACGGGCGTTTTCCCGCGCCGCACCGAGTGAACCGGCAATCGACGTGGCACTTTGTTTGTCGTACGCGAGGGCGTTGAGCAGTTCGGGGAGGCCGAAGTCCTCACTCTGTGCCCGGGCGCCCATCACGGCAAGGAGCTCCTGCGCGACGCTGCGCTGTTCCTCCATCGGCAGGTGATTCAGGCGCTCCAGGTGGACGTCCAGGATCCGCGCGGTTCCGTCGGCCCGTTCCACATAGCGGCCGATCCAAAACAGTGACTCGGCGATACGGCTAAGCATGGGCGGTTACCTCCGGCGCATCGGAAACATAAAAAGGACGGGTCAGCGGAAAAGCGATCGACATGGTGCCTCTGGTCATTGCTGCTGCTCCTTCTGGCTGTCGCGCCAGTTGCTCTCTACCGGCCAGACCGAGACCCGCTCGCGGACCTCGATGGCCGGACGCGGGAGGGTCTCCACCGGCACTGCGGGGGAATCCGCCAGCACCCAGGTGTCCTTGGAACCGCCGCCCTGGCTGGAGTTCACAATCAGGGAGCCCTCCTTCAGTGCCACCCGGGTCAGGCCGCCGGGCAGCACCCAGACGTCGTCGCCGTCGTTGACGGCGAAGGGACGGAGGTCCACGTGCCGCGGGCCGAACTTGTCGCCGCTGAGCGTGGGAACGGTGGACAACTGCAGGACCGGCTGCGCGATCCATCCCCTGGGGTCCGCGATAACGCGTTTGCGCAGGGCCTCAAGTTCCTCCCGGGAAGCATCCGGACCGATCACCAGTCCCTTGCCGCCGGAGCCGTCCACGGGCTTGACTACGAGTTCGGCCAGCCGGTCAAGGACCTCCTCGCGGGCCGCTTTCTCCTCCAGCCGGAAGGTGTCCACATTGGCGATCACGGGTTCTTCGCTGAGGTAATAGCGGATCAGGTCCGGGACGTAGCTGTAGACCAGCTTGTCGTCGGCGACGCCGTTACCCACGGCGTTGGCAATTGTCACGCCGCCGGCCCGTGCGGCGTTGACCAGGCCCGGACAGCCGAGCATCGAGTCGGCGCGGAACTGCAGCGGGTCCAGGAACTCGTCATCGATGCGCTTGTAGATCACGTCCACGCGCTGCTCGCCGGCGGTAGTGCGCATGTAGACGCGGTTGCCGCGGCAGATCAGGTCCCGGCCCTCGACGAGTTCGACGCCCATCAGGCCGGCGAGCAGGGTGTGTTCGAAGTAGGCACTGTTAAAGACGCCGGGGGTCAAGACGACGACTGTCGGGTCATCGACGCCGGACGGTGCCGTCTTGCGCAGGGCGGAGAGCAGCCGCCGCGGGTACTCCTCGACCGGCCGGATGAGCTGCTGGCCAAAGGCCTCCGGCAGGCCTTTGGCCATGGCGCGGCGGTTCTCCAGGACGTAGCTGACCCCCGAGGGGACGCGGACGTTGTCCTCCAGGACCCGGAAAGTTCCTGCGGCGTCGCGGACCACGTCGATGCCGGAGACATGGACACGGACACCGCCGGCCGGTTCAAAGCCGTGCACCTGGCGGTGGAAGTGTGCGCTGGTTGTGACGAGCTGGCGCGGGATGACGCCGTCGGCCACTACCGTCATCTTGTCGTAGACGTCGTTGAGGAACGCTTCGAGGGCCCGGACGCGCTGCGCCACACCCTTCTCCAGCACGGTCCACTCATCGGCCGGGATCACCCGCGGCACGATGTCCAGCGGAAAGGGCCGTTCCTCCCCCGCAAAGTCGAACGTAACACCGCGGTCCAGGAAGGTCCGCGCCATGGAATCTGCCCGGGCAGTGACATCGGCCAGCGAAAGTTCCCGCAGGGCGCCGGCAACCTGCCCGTACGACTGCCGGGGCTGTTGCCCGGGGGTAAACATCTCGTCGTAGGCGCCGGTGCGTTCGGCGGCCACCGAGTAATCCAGGAATAGGTCAGACATGGACACTAGACAACCACCTTTTTGTTGCGAAATCATTTCCGCGCCCGCTGAGCGCGGCGCGTCCGGGCGCGGGGAGCAGTTCGGGCTCGGGCTGCGGGCTGCCCTCGGTGCTGCCGACGTGGCGGTGACGGCTTTTTTCGGGCACTTGCGGGACAGTGGATAGGTGCCTCACTTCCCTCATCCATCGCTCCCGGCTGCCGGTCGCCTGAGCAGGCTGCTGCCGGGGCTGCTGGCCGCCGCGGGCGCCGTCGCCCTGGCCCTCGCGGTCCACACCCAAGTGCCGGCCCTCCCGGCCATGACGCTGGCAGTTGTGTTCGGGCTCCTGGCCGCAAATATCCCCGGCCTGGGCGCCTGGTCCGCCGGGCCCGGGCGGCCGGGGCTGGACTTCGCCGGCAAACACCTGATGCGCGCCGGAATCGTGATCCTGGGCCTGAAAGTCAGCCTGGTGGATGTGCTCGGTCTTGGTTGGGCCGCACTGCTGCTCATCACCGGCGTTGTGCTGGCCGCCTTCGCCGGGACGTATGTCATCAGCAGGCTCTTTCGCCTGCCACCCCAGGTCTCCCTGCTGATTGCGACCGGTTTTGCCATCTGCGGCGCCTCGGCCATCGGGGCGATGGCCGCGGTGCGCCGGATCCGGCAGCCGGACACCGTGTTGCCGGTGGCCCTCGTAACCCTGTGCGGCACCCTGGCCATCGGTGTGCTGCCGCTGCTGGTTCGGCCGTTGGGACTGAGTCCTGAGGTCTTTGGGGCCTGGACCGGAGCCTCCGTGCATGACGTGGGACAGGTGGTGGCCACGGCGCAGACCGCCGGAGCGGGCGCACTGGCCATCGCCGTCGTCGTAAAACTCACCAGGGTGATCCTGCTGGCACCCATTGTCGCCGCCGCGGGGCTGCACCACCGCAGCCGCGCCGACGCCGGGGACGGACTCAAGCGGCCGCCGATCGTTCCGCTGTTTGTGCTCGGTTTTGTGGCCCTCGCAGCCCTGCGCAGCACGGGCTGGCTGGCCCCCGGCATCCTCGAGGGCGCCGCGGTGCTCCAGGACGTGGTCCTGGGGATGGCGCTGTTCGGCCTCGGCTCTGCGGTGCGGGTGGGTCAGCTGCTGCACACCGGTGCACGGGCGCTGCTGGCCGCCCTCGCGTCCTGGCTGCTGATCGCGGCGCTGGGACTTGGCGCCGCGTTCCTCATGATTAGATAGCGGGGTGTCGAACCAGAACCTGCGCCGCGATGAAGCCGCCGACCGATCCGCCCTGATTGCCACCCACAGCTACGATGTCACCCTGGATGTCCGGGCGGCCGCTGATGCGGACGTCGACGGTTACACAAGCCGCAGCGTCATCACCTTCTCCGCCCGTGAACCGGGCCGCTCAACGTTCCTTGACTTCATCGGCGAGGTGCAGAGCATTTCCCTGAACGGCAACCGGCTCGCCGTTGCCGACGTTGTGGACGGGTCCCGGATCCGGCTGGAGAACCTGCAGTCGGAGAACCAGGTCACCGTCACCGGGACCGCGCTGTACAGCACCTCCGGGGAGGGTATGCACCGTTTCTTCGATCCGGCCGATGACGAATGTTACCTGTACACCCAGTACGAGCCGGCCGACGCCCGCCGCGTGTTCGCCAACTTCGAACAGCCCGACCTCAAGGCCGAATTCACCTTTCACGTTCTGGCGCCGTCGCGCTGGCAGGTGTCCTCCAACGGCATCGAGACCCGGCGGACGCCCGTGGCGGGCGAGCCGGACGTGAGCCGCTGGGACTTCGCCCCGACAAAAGCGATGTCCACGTACATCACGACGGTGCTGGCCGGCCCATATTTCAAAGCCGAGGATTCCTGGAAGGGTACCCTGGCCGACGGGAGCAGCCTGGTTGTCCCGCTCGCCCTCTACTGCCGGGCGTCGATGGCACCGTCCTTCGACCCGGAGGTGCTGTTCGCGCTCACGAGGAACGGCCTGGATTTCTTCAACCGGCTCTTCGACTTCCCGTACCCGTGGGGGAAATACGACCAGGCGTTTGTGCCCGAATACAACCTTGGCGCCATGGAGAACCCGGGGCTGGTGACCTTTACGGAAGGCTACGTCTTCACCTCCCGGGCCGCCGATTCGCAGTACCAGGCCCGCGCCAACACGCTGCTGCACGAAATGGCCCACATGTGGTTCGGGGACCTCGTCACTATGCAGTGGTGGAACGATTTGTGGCTCAAAGAGTCCTTTGCCGACTACATGGGAACCCTTGGCGTGGACCGGACCACGGACTGGGCCACGGCCTGGGTGAACTTCGCCAACAACCGCAAGGCCTGGGCCTACATGCAGGACCAGCTGCCGACCACGCACCCGATCGTCGCGGACATCCCCGACCTCGAGGCCGCCAAGCAGAACTTTGACGGGATCACCTACGCCAAGGGCGCCTCGGTACTCAAACAGCTCGTCGCCTACGTGGGCTTCGAGGCCTTCGTGGCCGGCTCGCGCCAGTATTTCAAGGATCACGCCTACGGGAATACGACCCTGGCCGAGCTGCTCGCCGCGCTGGGCGCCGCCTCCGGCCGGGACCTGGCGGGCTGGGCCCGTCAGTGGCTGCAAACCTCCGGCATTTCCACCCTCAGCAGTGAGATCGAGGAGCGCGACGGCGTCATCGGTACTGTGACGCTTCGCCAGGATGCCGAAGACCCGGCCACGGGCCGGCAGGAGCCGCGCCCACACCGGCTGAGGATCGGCCTTTACAACGCGGACGAAGACGGTGCCCTGGTCAGGACCGACAGCGTCGAGATTGACGTCGACGGGGCAAACACCGAGGTGACGTCCCTCACCGGCAAGCTACGGCCGGCCCTGCTGCTGGTCAACGACGAGGACCTTAGCTACGCCAAGGTCCGCCTGGACCCCCGCTCGGAAGCCACCGTGCGGTCCTCCCTCGGCGCGCTCAGCGACCCGATGGCCCGTGCCCTGTGCTGGACGGCACTGTGGGACTCGGCCCGAGACGCGGTCACTCCGGCGTCCCTCTACGTGGACGCCGTCAAGCGCTTCGGGCCCGCGGAGTCCGGGATCGGCGTGCTCCTGACCGTCCTGGGCAACGCCGCCACCGCGATCGAACGTTACGTCCCCGCGGCCGGGCGGGACGCCGTCCGCCACGGCTTCCTGACGCTCGCTGCGGACGAACTGCTGCGGGCCGCGCCGGGATCCGACCAGCAGCTGGCGTGGGCCCGCACGGTCGCCACAACCAGCCGCCATAGCAGCGGCCTGCTTGACCTGCTGCGCGGCATCCTGGACGGCAGCACCGTCGTTGAAGGCCTGTCCGTGGATGCGGAGCTCCGCTGGAACTTCTGGCACGCACTGGCCGCCAACGGCGAGGCCACACCCGCCCGGCTCGACGCGGAGCTGGCCCGGGACAACACCGCCGCCGGGAGGGCCGGGCACGCCACCGCCCTCGCAGCCCGCCCCGAGGCGGCTGTGAAAGAGGCAGCCTGGCGCGAGGCGGTGCATGGCAACTCGCTGTCCAACCAGTTGCTGAGCGCAACGATCACCGGTTTCACCACGGCACCGGCGCCGCTGCTGGAGCCGTTCGCGGACCGGTATTTCGACGCCCTGGAGGACGTCTGGGCCGGGCGCAGCATCGAAATAGCCAGCCGGATTGTCCGCGGGCTCTACCCGGCAGGTCAGGATCTGGACGCCGGCACTGCGGATACGAACGTCGTTATTGTCCGGACGGACCAGTGGCTTGCCGGCCACCCGGATGCACCGCGGGCGCTGCGGCGGATCATCATCGAACAGCGCAGCCACCTGCACCGGTCATTGACCGCACAGTCCCGCACCGTATAGGCCAGTACCGTATAGGCCCGTACGGGCCGGGACCGCGGCTGACCCGGGACCGCCGGGCGCAGCTGGGCTCAGGGCACCCGGTGCAGCCACTCCGCGGTGCCGAACTTGTCCTCAACCCGCTGGTGCGCGGCCGCGAGCTCGGCGTGGGTGATTTCCGAGGGAGTCGCGGCGTAGCGTTCGGCGAAGACATCGATCATGGCCGCGACGATTTCGGCGCGGCTCAGCCCCGTCTGCCGCCGGAGCGGGTCGACCCGCTTTTTTGCGCTCCGGCTGCCCTTGTCGGAAAGCTTCTCCTTGCCGATCCGCAGGACGTCGACCATCTTGTCCGCATCGATGTCGTAGCTCATGGTCACGTGGTGCAGCATGCCGCCGTTCGCGAGCCGCTTCTGCGCCGCACCGCCAATCTTGCCTTGCTCGGTGGCGATGTCGTTGAGCGGCACGTAGAAGGCGCTGATCCCGACCTTCTCAAGGGCTGACATCACCCAGGCGTCGAGGAAACCGTAGGAATCGGCAAAGCTGATGCCGTCCACCAGGCTCTGCGGCAGGTACAGGGAGTACGTGATGCAGTTGCCTGCCTCCATAAACATCGCTCCCCCTCCACTGATCCGGCGGACCACACTGATGCCGTGGCGTTCGACGCCGGCGGGATCCAGTTCGTTGCGGAACGACTGGAAACTACCGATCACGACTGACGGTTCTTCCCAGTCCCAGAAGCGCAGGGTGGGGTTGCGGCGCCCCGCGCCAACTTCTTCCGTCAACACCTCGTCCAAGGCAACGTTGATCCGGGTGGGCAGCACGGACGGGGCGATGATGTTCCAATGGTGGTCCCCCCAGCCGGTGGCCTTAGCGAGGGCGCGCCGGACCGTGACCGCTATCGCGTTGGCGGAAAAACCGAACAGGACGGCGTCCGGCGGCAGGGCCGCTGCCACCGCGGCCGCGAGGTCCGCAGCACTGGTGTCCGCGGCGAGGCCGGTGAGTGCCCGGTTGATCTCCAGCAGCGCCTCATCGGGTTCCAGGAAGAAGTCCCCGCTGAGTGAGACGTTCGCGAGCATGCCGTCAACGACGTCGAAATCGGCCACCACCAGTTTGCCGCCGGGGACCTTGTACTCCCCGTGCCGGCGGCCGTCGTCGTCAGGGGAGGTGGAACGGGGGGCCGGGGATGGGGAGGGGGACGTCATGTCCTTAATCCTGCCACGCGGTGACCGCACCGCAACCACGCTGCAGCGCCGCACCGCCCGGGACGCAAAAAGCCCGCACCGTCACCGGTGCGGGCTTTTCCAAAAGACCTTGGGGAGAAGAAGTTACTTCTTGCCGCCGAAGCCCTTGAAGCGAGCGTTGAAGCGCTCGACGCGGCCTGCAGAGTCCATAATGCGCTGCTTGCCCGTGTAGAACGGGTGGGACTCGGAGGAGATTTCGACGTCGATAACCGGGTAGGTGTTTCCGTCTTCCCACTCGATGGTCTTTTTGGAAGACACGGTGGACTTGGTCAGGAACTTGACGCCGGAAGCCAGGTCGTTGAAAACAACAGCTTCGTACTTCGGGTGAGTATCAGACTTCATAATTGGACCTTTGTTCGCACAACTGGATTTTGCCAGTTGCCAGGTATGAATGGGATGGCCAGCGGAATGCACCGGACGGCCAGCTATCAATCATAGCGGAAAGCCGGCGCCTTCGCCGCCTGGCAGGTGATGCTGTTCAACCGCGCGGACGAAGCTCCCAGAAGGCTACGGCGGAGGCAGCAGCGACGTTGAGCGAGTCAACGCCGGCGCGCATCGGGATTTTGACGGCGAGATCGACGGCGGCGAGGGTGGACGCGCTCATCCCGGCGCCCTCGGTACCGAGGACCAGGGCGAGTTTCTGCGGCTGCCGCGCAGCCAGATCGTCCAGGTCCACGGCGTCGTCCGTGAGCTCCATGGCTGCCACTGTAAAGCCATGGCTGCGGAGTACCCGCAGGTCCCCCGGCCAGTCCTCCAGCCGGGCCCACGGCACCTGGAACACCGCCCCCATGCTGACCCTGACGCTGCGGCGGTACAGCGGGTCCCCGCAGCGCGGCGAGATCAGGACGGCGTCGACCCCCAGGGCCGCCGCTGAACGGAAAATCGCGCCCACGTTTGTGTGGTCCACAATGTCCTCCAGCACGGCGACCCGGTGTGCCCCGGCGAGGAGCTCGGGCAGCGGCACAGGTTCGGGGCGCTGCATGGCAGCCATCGCGCCGCGGTGCAGGTGGAAACCGGTGATGTCCTCCAGCAGGGCCGCGGAACCGATGTAGGCGGGAACGTCCGGGTACTGCTCAAAAATGTCCGCGAGGTCTGCACGCCATTTGTCGGCCAGGAAGAAGGAACGGGGCCGGTGCCCCGCGGCGAGGGCCCGGCGCAGTACCCGGGAAGACTCCGCGATATACATACCCTCTGCGGGTTCGCGGAGCTTACGCAGGTGCACGTCCGTGAGCTGGGTGTAGTCCGAGACCCGGGGGTCATCGGCGGAGTCGAGGCGGTGGAAAGTCACTGGCGGGTCATTTCAGCGGAAGCTATCAACGGTCATCGGGCTACTTGAAGAGGTTGGCGATCATAAAACCGAGGGCCACCAGGCCCAAAACGAAGATGACGCCGCGCAGCACCACCGGGGACAGCCGTCGACCGACTTTGGACCCGACGAAACCGCCGATCAGTGAACTGACCGCAATCAAACCGACGACGGCCCATTCGATCCGGCCGAAGGCAAATAGCAAATAGGAGGCCGCTGCCACGACGTTCACGCCCAGGACCAGGATATTTTTCATCGCATTGGCGTTCTGGATGGTGCCGGTCATAAAGATGCCCAGAATCCCGACCAGCAGGATGCCCTGGGCGGCAACAAAGTAGCCTCCGTAGACACCGGCGAGGTAGACCAGGCCCACGAGGATTACACCGTGGCTGCGGTCCCGGATGGCGTGTTCGGGGTTCTGCTCCCGGACCCTGACCCACTGCTGCAGCCGCGGCTGGAACACCACCATCAGCAGAGCCAGCACAATCAGGGCCGGCGCGGCGTAATGGAAGACCTTTTCCGGCAGATGCAGCAGCAGGTACGCCCCCGTGATGCCGCCCAGCAGCGAGGCGGGCAACAGCCGAAGCAGCTGTTTGCCTCGCCCCGACAATTCCTTGCGGTAGCCCCAGGCTCCGGCGGCGTTCCCGGCGACCAGGCCCATCGCATTGCTGATGGACGCCGTCACGGGCGCGTAGCCGAGCGCGATCAGCACCGGGAACGTCACCAGGGTGCCGGAACCGACCACACTGTTGATGGTGCCGGCCCAGAGTCCGGCGAAAAAAATGAAGACGCTATTGAAGAAATCCACGCGCGCTCAGCCGCCGGTTCAGCGGCGTGCGGTGGCCGTGTACCGGCCTGCCACGACGCTGAGGTCCAGCTGCAGCCCGAACGTTTTACTCAGGTTCGCGGCCGTGAGGACGGCTTCAATCGGGCCCTTGGCCACCACGGCGCCGTCGCGGAGCAGCATGGCGTGGGTGAAGCCCGGCGGGACTTCCTCCAGGTGATGCGTGACCAGCACCATGGCCGGCGCAGCCTCGTCGCGGGCAAGGCTGCTTAGCCGGTAGACCAGGTCCTCCCGGCCGGCCAGGTCGAGCCCGGCGGCGGGTTCATCGAGGAGCAGCAGCTCGGGATCGGTCATCAGGGCCCGGGCGATCTGGACCCGCTTGCGCTCCCCCTCGGAGAGGGAAGCGAAGCTCCGGTTGAGCAGCGGGCCCATGCCCCACTCGTTCAGGAGGGCGAAAGCGCGGCGTTCGTCGTCTTTCTCATAGCCCTCCCGCCACCTTCCGGTGACGCCGTAGGCTGCCGTGACAACGACGTTGAGGACCTTCTCGTGTCCTGGGATCTGGTTGGCCAGTGCCGCTGAGGACAGCCCGATCCGGGGCCTGAGCTCAAAAACGTCGACGGCGCCAAGAATTTCCTCCAGGATGCCGGCCATCCCGGACGTGGGGTGTATCCGCGCGGCGGCCAGTTGGAGCAGAGTGGTCTTGCCGGCACCGTTGGGACCCAGGATCACCCAACGTTCGCCTTCCTTGACCTGCCAGTCGACCTTGTCCAGGAGGGTCTTTGCCCCACGTACAACGCTGACGGCGGCCATTTCAAGAACATCACTCATAGGAGTAGACACTAGGACAAAAAACCGGGCGACTGATAACCGGTACCCCGGGGCCGTGTTGTCCGCCAGCCGAGGCGTCACCGGGACGCAACGAATTCGGAGCCGTATCCGCCGGATCGCTAGGATTACTGCCATGAACCTGTTAGTGACAGCCGTGAGCTATGCCCCGAAACTGAGTCTTCCCGAGGTGCAGCGGATCCGTTCGCTGCTCGCGGCAGCGGGACTGACGCTGGACGCGGAGACCCGCACCGGCGACGGCCGTTTTGATGTTCACATGGCGGACCTGAGCTTTGCCGGGAGCCAGTCCGGGGCGGCGCTCGCTGACCTCCGCCGGGCAGTTGCAGCAAACGGCGCGGCCGGAATCGACACGGCGATCGTGCCGGCCACGCTCCGCAATGCGCAGCGGAAATTCCTCATCATGGACGTGGACTCCACCCTCATTCAGCAGGAAGTGATTGAACTGCTCGCGGCACACGCCGGCAAGCGCGAAGAAGTGGCAGCGGTGACCGAGGCCGCCATGCGAGGAGAACTGGATTTTGCCCAGAGCCTGCACGCACGGGTGGCGGTGCTTGCCGGGCTGCCAGCCGACGTCGTCGACGCCGTCCGCGCCGAGGTCGCGCTGAGTCCCGGCGCGGCCGAGCTCGTGGCAGCTTTCCGGGCCGCCGGCCATGTGGTGGCGGTGGTCTCCGGCGGCTTTAACCAGATCCTGGAACCGATCGCGGAGGGCCTTGGCCTTGATTACTGGATCGCCAACGAACTGGAAATCGCCGATGGTGCGCTGACCGGGAAAGTCCTCGGTGCGGTCATCGACCGGGCGGCGAAGGAGAAATACCTGCGTGAATGGGCCGCCATAGAAGGCATCCCGATGGAGCACACAATTGCTGTGGGCGACGGCGCCAACGACCTGGACATGCTCGAAGCGGCCGGGATCGGGGTGGCGTTCAACGCCAAACCTGCAGTCCGGGCGGTGGCGGACGCCGCAGTGAACCTGCCCTATCTCGACGCTGTTCGGTTTATCGCCGGCGTTTGAACCGCGGCAGCGGCGGCAAAGGCCGGGGCAGGTGCCCCGGCCTTTGCCGCTAACCGCATAAGCAGCCAGTCATCAGTTGCTGCTCTTGTCGAAGTAGTCGGCCCCGCCGACGTATTCGGTGTGCCCGCTTTCGACGTCGGCAGTGGCCATCTTGGCGACCTCTGCCGCGAACTCCTTCACGGAGTACAACCGTCCGGCCTCGGCGCGGCGGGCTTCGATGGCGCCCGGGTTGGAGCGGTCCAGCAAAGTCGCCGTGACGGTTCCCTCGATCATGTCGCCGGAAACGACGACAAGGGAGATGCCCTTTTCGGCAAGGTTTGGAATGAGTTCGCGGAGTGCGTCTTCACCGGCGCGCTTGCTGCGTGCCACCGGCTCATAGTTCTCCATGGTGGGCACCGTGTTGATGAAATGCGCCTGGTGGCTCGTGACAAAGACCACGCGGGCACCCTCGGGCAGCAACGGCACTGCGGCATTAAGCATATTCACCTGGGCGTCCCGGTTGAGCTTGAGCGCGTAGTCCTCCTCCATGCCGGATTCCATCCCGCCTGAGGCGTTGAGGACCAGGATGTCGAGGGAACCGAAGTTCTCCATCGCGGCACTGGCGAGAGCCTGGACGCCTTCCTGGGTGGTGAGGTCCGCTCCGACGGCGGCAGCGCGGCCGCCGGCCGCCTCGATTTCCGCAACCACCTTGTTGGCGCGGGGCGCCTTCTGGCGGTAGTTCACCACGACGGCGGCGCCTTCGGCGGCGAGGAACTTGGCTACCTCAGCGCCAATGCCCCGCGACGAACCGGTCACGATTGCGGTCTTGTTATCCAGCAGTCCCATTCGAGCTCCTTTGTTCCAAACGTCCAAAAACGGTGGGTCTGCAGACCATCATGCCAGCGCTGCGGGTGATTTCAGTTGTTTGGGGTCAACAAAGAAGCTGCGGCAGGCTAGTGCCGACCAGGGCCGAGGACGCCGGCACGGGTTCCGCTCCTGTGCGGATCACTCCCCGGAACTTCGGTCTGCACCGCCGCAATGGTGCCGTCCGGGAACCACCCGGCCGGTGCCACCACCGCCGGGGGCGCCGCGGCTCCCGCCGGGTCCACGGCGCGTCCGGATCCGGCTTAGTGGCCCATGCCGAGGCCGCCGTCGACCGGGATGACGGCACCTGAGATGTAGGCGGCCTCGTCACTGGCGATCCAGCGGACCACGTTGGCCACCTCGGAGGCCTCGGCAAAGCGCGCAGCGGGAACCTTGGACAGGTAGTCCTTCCGCGTTGCCTCGGGCAGTTCCGCCGTCATGTCGGTGTTGATGAAGCCAGGTGCCACAACGTTGGCAGTGATACCGCGGGCGCCCAGCTCGCGCGTCAGTGAGCGGGCGATGCCGACGAGGCCGGCCTTGGAGGCCGAATAGTTGATCTGGCCCGGTGCGCCGAAGAGGCCCGAGACGGACGAGATCAGGACCACGCGGCCCTTGCGGGCCCGGATCATACCCTTGGAGGCCCGCTTGATCACGCGGAAAGCGCCCGTAAGGTTGGTGTCGATGACAGAGGTGAAGTCGTCCTCGCTCATGCGCATCAGGAGGGTGTCTTTGGTGATACCGGCGTTGGCGACCAGCACCTCGACCGCACCGTGGGCCGCCTCCACGTCCGCGAACGCGGCGTCCACGGATGCTTCGTCCGTAACGTCGGCCTTAACGCCAAGAATGCCGGCCGGGAGATCCGCTTCGCTGCGGTAGGTGACTGCCACTTTATCCCCGTTGGCGAGGAACGCTTCGGCGATGGCGAGGCCAATTCCGCGGTTTCCGCCGGTGATCAGGACACTGCGGCCGGTGCTGGCTGTTTCAGGCATGGTGGGCTCCGGAATTCTGCGGCGGCCGGCGCCGCGCTGGTGGGCGGGATTTTTCCTGCCTTCGATCTTAGCGCCCGGCGGGCCCGCGTTTGGGCGGCCCCGTCGTTGGTGAGAGAATTGAACTGAGCCCTGGGAGCGTGATCTGACAGCCTTGACACTCAAAAACCGACCCCGTGGACCTGCGGACGGGAATCCGGAACTACCGTCCGGTGACTCCGAGGTTCACAGCATTACTGACGCCGCCGCCGCACACTCTGAAGAGATGCGCCAGCGGATGATCAAGTACGCCGTCGCCATGGGTATCCGCATGGTGTGCCTGGTCCTGATTTTTGTGGTGGACGGCTGGCTCAAGATCCTCCCGATCGTCGGCGCCGTGTTCCTGCCCTGGTTTGCCGTTATAGTGGCCAACGGCAGCGATGCGGCCGAGATCCACTCCGATTCGCTGCTGGACTATGCGCCACTGGCTCAGCTTGAAGCGCCCGCCGGTCCGGGCGAGGCGGCCGGCCCGGCTGCCCCTACCGGTCCCGGCGGCCCGGTTGCCCCGGCGCCGGAGGACCCGTCGATGACGCTGCTGCAAGGCGAAATCGTTGATGATGATGACCTCACGCAGGCGTCCGCGGAGGTTCCAGAGCGAAACGCCGGCGGCGACGGGAAACACGGAAGGGCCGCATCATGAACCTCTTTGACCTGACCGGAAACAGCGGTGAGGCCGGTCCGGCCGAAGCTTTCTGCTCCCGGAAGGGCTGCCGGCGCGGCGCTGAATGGCAGCTCCGTTGGAACAACCCCAAAATCCACACCCCGGACCGGCGCAAGATCTGGCTGGCCTGCGGAGAACACCGGCCCTGGTTCGAGGAGTACCTGCAGGCCCGCGGGCTCTGGAAGGACACAGTGGCACTGAACCCGGCAGGCAGGGCAAGCTGAATGTACCGTTTTCTGTTCTCCAGCAAATGGCTGGGGTACCTGTTGCTGGCCGCCATATTTGCCGCGGCCTGCGTCGGCTTGGGCCGCTGGCAGATGGATCGCCGGGCGGAGACCCTGGCCGGCATCAACCGCGTCACGTCGAACTATTCCGCCGCGCCCGTTCCTTTCGCTGAGGTCAAGGGCCAGTTCAGCGCGCTGGCGCCCGAACGCGAGTGGACACAGGTGGAACTGAAGGGCAGCTACGACGTCGGTGGCCAGCGGGTGGTCCGCAACCGCCCGCTCAACGGCCAGCCGGGCTACGAAGTTGTTGTCCCATTCCGGGTGGACACCGGTGAGACGGTGGTGATCGACCGGGGCTGGTTGCCGATCGGCAACAACACCCCGGGACGCCCCGACGCGGTTCCTGCCCCCCCGCAAGGCACAGTGACAGTCGTCGCCCGCCTGAAACCGGCCGAGCCCGCTCTCCAGCGCGGCGCCCCGGACGGCCAGCTGGCCTCGATTGACCTCGCCGCCTATTCCGCCCAGCTGGGGTATCCCCTGCTCAGCGGCGCTTACGGGCAGCTTGCGTCAGAGAGCCCGGCCGCGGCGGATATGCCCTTCCCCTTCCCCAAGCCCTCCACGGACGAGGGAACCCACCTCTCCTATTCGCTGCAGTGGTTCGCGTTTGGCGTGCTGATGTTCATCGGCTTCGGGTACGCGGCCAGGCAGCAGGCACGAAACGCGGCCATTGACGCCGAGGACGCCCAAACCGACGGCGGGCCGACCCATTCCAGCGGCACTGCCGTGCGCCGTCGTCCGGTCCCCCGCAAACGGAAGCAAGCCACCGCGGAGGAAGAGGAAGACGCCCTCCTGGACGCCCAGGGGTTCTGAGGCGTGGACGGCCCGCTGCCGGGGCCCGTGGCCAGGGTGCAGCACGCATTGCACGCGCTCGGTGCCGCGGACACCGTTACGGTTTTCGACTCGATTGTCCCGACGGCGGCCGCCGCGGCCGCCGCCCTGGGCTGCGACGTCGCCGCCATCGCCAACAGCCTGGTCTTCGACCTCGAAGGGGTGCCGCTGCTGATCCTGGCCAGCGGGGCGGCGAAAGTTGATCTCCCAAAGGTCAGCGCGGAACTTGGCGCCGGCAGGATCCGCCGGGCCTCGCCCGGCTTTGTGCTCGAACATACGGGCCAGGAAGTAGGCGGCGTCGCACCGGTCGGGCATCCGAAAAAAATCAGGACGCTGCTCGATCAGTCGCTGGCGGCCCACCCCGTTCTTTGGGCCGGTGCCGGAGACCACAACTCGATGTTCTCCATCAGCTACGTTGAGCTGCAGCGGATCACCGAAGCCACAGTGCTGGCCGTACGGTAACGTGCGGCCCGCCCTACGCCAGGGTAATCAGGTCCAGGTAGTCTTCGTTCCAGTGGTCCTCGATGCCGTCGGGCAGCAGCACAACCCGCTCCGGGTTCAGCGCCGCCACGGCGCCTTCATCGTGGCTGACAAGCACAACAGCGCCGGTGTAGTTGCTCAAGGCCCCGAGGATTTCTGCGCGGCTTGCCGGGTCGAGGTTGTTCGTGGGCTCATCGAGGAGCAGTACGTTCGCGCTGGAGGCCACGATGGTGGCGAGGGCCAGCCGGGTCTTCTCACCGCCGGAGAGCACACCGGCGGGTTTGTCGACGTCGTCACCGGAGAACAGGAACGAACCCAGGATGTTGCGCACTTCGGCGTCGTTCATGTCCGGGGCTGAGGAACGCATGTTCTGCAGGACCGTGCGGTCGACGTCGAGCGTCTCGTGCTCCTGCGCGTAGTAACCAACTTTCAGACCGTGGCCTGCCACGACTTCGCCGGTATCCGGCTTGTCGACGCCCGCGAGCATCCGCAGCAGGGTCGTCTTCCCGGCGCCGTTGAGGCCCAGAATGACCACCTTGGAACCGCGGTCGATGGCCAGGTCGACGTCGGTGAAGATTTCCAGCGAGCCAAAGGACTTGCTGAGGCCGTCGGCGGTGAGCGGGGTTTTGCCGCAAGGCGACGGATCCGGGAAGCGCAGCGCCGCAACGCGGTCGGTGGCACGCACGGCTTCCAGGCCGCCGAGCAGACGCTCGGCACGCTTGGCCATGTTCTGCGCGGCCACAGCTTTGGTGGCCTTGGCGCGCATCTTGTTGGCCTGGTCGAAGAGGACCTGGGCCTTCTTCTCGGCATTGGCGCGCTCCCGCTTGCGCGCACGCTCGTCCGTCTCGCGCTGGGTGAGGTAACGCTTCCAGTCCATGTTGTAGAAGTCGATTTGGGCGCGGTTGGGATCGAGCAGGAACACCTTGTTGACGGTGGCCTCAAGCAGCTCGGTGTCGTGACTGATAACTATCAGACCACCCTGGTGGTTCTTGAGGAACTCGCGGAGCCAGGCGATCGAGTCCGCATCCAGGTGGTTGGTGGGTTCATCGAGGAGCATCGTCTCGGCGTCGGAGTAGAGGATGCGGGCGAGTTCGACGCGGCGGCGCTGACCGCCGGAGAGGGTTTTGAGCGGCTGGTTCAGCAGCCGGTCCGGCAGTGCGAGGTTGGAGCAGATCGCCGCGGCCTCAGCTTCGGCCGCGTAACCGCCGGCGGCCAGGAACTCCGATTCAAGCCGGTCGTAGCGGTTCATGGCCTTGCGCTGGACCTCAGCGTCTTCGCTGGCCATGTCCTCGTGGGTCTGCCGGAGTTTGCCGACTGCGATGTCCAGTCCGCGGGCGGACAGGATCCGGTCGCGGGCCAGCTGCTCCATGTCCGGGGTCCGGGGGTCCTGCGGCAGGTAGCCGATCTCGCCGCTGCGGGTGACCTTGCCGCCGGCCGGCTGGCCCTCGCCTGCAAGTACCCGGGTCAGAGTGGTCTTGCCTGCACCGTTACGACCAACAAGGCCGATCTTGTCTCCTTTGTCGATCCGGAAACTCACCTGGTCCATAAGGAGGCGGGCGCCGGCGCGCAGTTCGAGATCCTGGACGGTAATCAATGCAGCTAAGGCCTTTCACAACGGGGAACGCCGCGGCACAACGGTGGAATCTGGTGGGGGCCGGGGCAGTGTGGCCGAGAGAACGGCCGCTTCAAGTCTACCGGCCCAGCCTACGGCTGTTGACAAGGACGCCGCCGGCGGCCCGAATCTCCGGTGGCCAGCTGTTGGCGGGGGCCTCCAGCCGGCGGTCCGCTGGTTAGTAGGTCATCTACAAAAAACCCTTGCCGCTGCGGCCGTAGAGTCAAATCCAGGAGCAGTCCCCGTGTCACTTGCGATAGGAAATCCCATGACAGAGACCACTGGCAGCGACGCCGCCACCCGCGCCCGGCAACGGAACCGCTGGAACGCCACCGACCTGGCACTGGTCGCGGTTTTCGCCGCGCTGGTGGCCGGCTCAGCCTTGATTGCCGCCGTTCCGGTGGCCGGGCTGGGTGTTCCCATCACGGTGCAGACGCTCGCCGTGATGCTGACCGGTCTCGCGCTCGGCCCCGGCAGGGCGTTTGCCGCCGTCGGGCTCTATGTGCTCCTTGGTCTCGCCGGGCTGCCGATCTTCAGCGGCGGACGCAGCGGGCTCGGGGTCCTGGCCGGTCCTTCGGCGGGTTACATCATCGGCTTCGTGTTTGCCGCGACGGCGGTGGGCTGGCTCAGCGCAATGGTGCTCCGGCGGACCGCGGGCCGTACCGGCAGGGGCCGCCCGGCGCTTCTCTTTGCTGCTGCGATGGTGAGCAGCATCATCTTCGTCCACGGCCTCGGCATCCTGGGTGTGATGGTTAATGCAAAGCTTGACTTCGAAAAAGCGTTCCTCGGTGACCTGGTCTTCTACCCGGGAGATGTGATCAAAAACGTGCTGGCCGTGACAATTGCGCTGACCCTGCACAAGGCCTTCCCGGACCTGCTGCTCCGCCGGGTCCAAACCGTTCTGCCGGCCGGCCCCGCGGCCGGCAGCAGTTCCAACGCCAAGGCGGCCCAGCGGCCATGAGCACCATCGTGCTGGACCGGGCCGCGGTGCGGGTGGACATCGACGGCCGGGCCGAGCCGAAGACCCTGCTGAAGGGGCTCACCCTGCGATTCACGGAGCAGCGGATCGGAGTGATTGGTGCCAACGGCTCCGGCAAGTCCACCCTGTTGCGGCTGTTGAACGGGCTCGTGCAACCAAGCAGCGGGACTGTCACTGTAGACGGGCAGGACACCGTCCGCGCAGTCCGGGAAGTACGCCGGCGCGTTGGTTTTGTCTTTACGGATCCGCTGTCCCAACTCGTCATGCCGACCGGCCGAGAGGATGTGGAACTTTCCCTCCGGCGTTCGGTCCGCAATGCCCGGGACCGGCGAAGCAAGGCCGAAGCGGTGCTGGAGCGCTTTGGGCTGTTGCCCCTGGCGGACCAGAGCATCTACGAGCTGTCCGGCGGGGAACGCCAATTGTTGGCTCTTGCGGCGGTCCTGGCCGTGGATCCGGCCGTGCTGGTCCTGGACGAGCCGTCGACCCTGCTGGACCTGCGCAACCGGGAACTGCTGCGGCGCACCCTGGCCGGGCTCAGCCAGCAGGTCATCCTCTCCACCCACGATCTGGAGCTGGCGCTGGACCTTGACCGGGTCCTTGTGGTCGACGCCGGCACGGTGGTGTTCGACGGCGGCCCTGCCGCCGCCGTCGAGCACTACCGCGGGCTCTGCGCCGGCGGGCCCTTCGGTTCCTGGCCACGACCCACTCAAGCTCCGGCCCCCGGTCCGGTCCGGCCGAGGCGGGGGCATCCGCAGGCGGAACAGCTATGAGCAACCACGCGTTCCTGCTCGCCAACTATGTGCCCGGAGATACCCTGCTGCACCGCGCACCGCTGTGGCTGAAGTTCCTGCTGGTTGTCGGCTGCGGCCTTGCGTCGTTCCTGATTGTGGACTGGGCCGCTTCGGCAGCAGCTCTGGCAGTGCTGTCCGTGGTGTTCCTGCTGGGCGGCGCAGGCCTGTCGCGGCTGATGCAGGCGGTCCGGCCGGTGCTTCCGGTGCTGCTGGTGATCGGGGTGTTCCAGTGGTGGCAGCTGGGCGGTCCTACCGCGGCACGGATTGTCTTGAACGTGCTGGTCTGTATTGTGGCGGCGTCGATCCTTACCGCCACCACCCCGGTGCAGCGGCTGCTCGACGGGGTGGCTTCGCTGGCGCGGCCCTTCCGGCGCCTCGGTGCGGATCCTGAGCGCTTCGCATTGACCATCGCCATTATGCTCCGCAGCATCCCGTTCATCGCCGGCGCCTATGGCGACGTCCGCGATGCCGCCCGAGCCCGCGGGCTCGAACGCAACCCCCGTGCCCTGATCCTCCCGGTCTTTATCACCACAGTCGCCTTTGCCCGGCAAACCGGAGAGGCGCTGGCTGCTCGCGGCCTGGGCGAAGCCGAGACCGGGACCGGGACCGAGGGGCATGGCGAGCCAGCCCCACCCGCCGTTGGACATGTCCTCCCCTAGCCGCACCCGCCGCTGGACATGTCCTCCCCTGGCCCGTGCCACTGGACCCAGACCTGTTATGTCCACCGGGTGAGCCCGGGGTTGGGCATGTCCATGCGCCGACGGCGGTTGGGCATGTCCACCGGAGGCAGGGACGCAACTACCGAAGACTCCGGTATTCCAGCAGCGCCGCGGTTCCCATTCCGCCGGCGATGCTGATCAGGGCAAGCGCCAGCTGTCCCTGCACCGGGGTGCGGCGGGCCTGGGCCAGCAGCCGGGTGACCAGCACCGCGCCGGACGCCCCGTAGGCGTGCCCGAGGGCCAGGGCCCCGCCATCGAGGTTTGCGCGCTCCGGGTCGATGCCGAGCCGGTCCAGGCACGCAATCGTCTGGGCTGCGAATGCCTCGTTGAACTCGACCAGGCCCAGCTCCGCGGCCGTAACGCGGCTGCGGCCCAGCACCCGCGCGGCCGCCACCGCCGCGCCGATGCCCAAGAGTTCCGGATCCACGCCCGCCGTCTGCGTGTCCCGGACCAAAAGCCCGTCGCGGGCGCCGAGCGAACGTGCCCGTTCGACCGAGGTGATCACGACGGCGGCGGCCGCGTCGGCGTCGAAGCATGAGTTCCCTGCGGTGACGGTACCGGCGGCGGCAAACGCCGGCGGGAACCGGGCCAGCACAGCCGCTGTCAACCCGCGGCGCGGCCCGTCGTCGCTCCGGATGGTGCGCGGACCGTCCGGTCCGGACACCCCGGGGAGTTCAACTATCTCGGCGTCGAAGAGTCCTGCCGCTGCCGAAGCCAGGGCGCGGTGGTGGCTGCGCAGCGCACCGGCGTCCTGGCGCTCCCGGCTGATCCCGAAGCGGGAGGCCACGTTTTCCGCGGCCTGCCCCATATCAGGGTCACCGTATCCGGGGGGGACAAACTGCGCCCGGGAGAAGAACTCCGGGACGCCGGCGCTATTTGTGCGGGCGCGAAGCGGGGCCGTGCTGATGCTTTCCACACCGCCGGCCAGATACAGTCCGCCGCCGCCTGCGGCCACAAAGCGGGAAGCGAGCACAATTGCGTCGAGACCGGAGCCGCACTGGCGGTCCACTGTGAGACCGGGGACGCTGACGGGCAGCCCGGCTCCGAGGGCCGCTAGCCGGGCCACGTTTCCGCCGCCGCCCACGGCGTTGCCGATCAGAACGTCCTCGACAGCTTCCGGGGCCACGGCCGTGTCGCGCAGCAGGCTTTGGAGGACGGGGGCGAGGAGTTCATGGGCGGGCACGGTCTTTAGGACTCCGTTGGCCCGGCAAATCGGGGTGCGCCTGGCGGCGATGATGACCGGCTGCCGGTCCTCGGGAAGAATCAGTGGGCTGGGGTTAGTCAAGGCGCCGGACCCGGGGGTCGTTGCGGGCGATCCAGTCGAGCATCAGTTCCCGGCTGAGTTTGCCGCGGTCCGTCAGGGGAAGCTCCGCCAGGAGGAAGTACTGCAACGGCCGTTTGCTGCGGGCCAGCACGCCCTCAACGCCCGCCTTCAGCTGGGTCGCTGTCACGCCCCCGTGGGAGGGGACAATGCCGGCGACGACCTTCTGGCCGCGGAGATCATCCGCAGGGCCCGCGGCAACAGCGGCGGCCACGCCCGGAATGGCAGCCAAAGCCAGCTCCACCTCATGCGGGTAGACGTTGGTGCCGGCGGTGATGATCATCTCTGCGCGTCGGCCCAGCATGTGCAGCGTGGCGCCCTCAAGGTAGCCCTGGTCTCCCACGGTGTGCCATCCGTTGACGTTCTGCAGCGCGTGGCCGTCGTCGCCCCAGAGGTAGCCGTCACTGACCATCCCGCTGCGCACGCAGATGTTGCCAACGCTTCGGTCGGGCAACGGGTCTCCGGCGTCGTCGAGGATGCGGATTGCGACGCCGGGAAATGCCGTGCCGATACCGGTTCCGAGCTGTTCCGGGGGCTGCCCGGGCAGGAGGCCCGCGCCGGAGACGAAGCTGAGCTCCGAGGCGCCGTAGTACTCGAAGATGGTGGCATTGGGTGCCCAGCGGCGTGCCGCCTCGAGGGTCCGCGCGTCCAGCTTCGAACCGGCGCAGATGATGCTCCGGATGCCGGCTGCGTCGACACCACCGCTTAGGCCCCGTTCGCTAAGGAGCCGGAGCATCGTAGGGACCAGGACCAGCCGGGTGATTCCGTCGTGGCTGACGGCAGCGTGTGCCTCTCCGACGTCGAACCTGGCCAGGGTGTGGAACTCCGAGCCTGCATACAGGCATTCGGACAGGGCATAGAGGTTCAGGCTGGCGGCCAGCGGGCCGGGCGCCAGGGTCCTGTCCCCCGGTTCCAGGCCGAAGAACTCCACCGAGGCGTCAAAGGACAGCCGCCAGGACCGGCGGGAACGGCTGAATGCCTTGGGAACCGACGTGGTGCCCGAGGTCAGGCCGATCAGGAACGGGGACCCGGCCGGCCCGTCCACCAGAGCGGACCCGGCGACCAGCGCATCCGCGGCCGGAACTGCGTCGCCAATCCGTTTCCTGATTTCGTCCTGCAGGTGCGGCGGCCAGGCCGGGTCCAGCACCGCGCATTGCCGCTCCCCCGCCACCGCGGCCGTAAACGCCGCGGCGAAGTGCAGGGAGTTCTCCTCACAGAGCACCGTCACCGCGGGCGAGCCGTCCACCAGGCCGGCGGCCGCCTCGCGCAGTTCCTCCCAGCTCAGGCGCTGCCCGGCCACCACGACGGCGGTACCGTCGGGGCGGTCATCGGCCCACTGCTGGAGTCTGTTGATAAACGGCATCGAATCAACTTTACCGGCCGGGGAGTGCCGGGCAGCCGGTCCACGATATTGTGACTCCATGAGTTTTAATGACAACGTCCAACTGGACCCATCCCAGGTACAAGACCGCCGCGGCGCGGGCCGCGGCGTTAAGGTCGGCGGCGGGATTGGCGGGGGCATCGTCCTGTTGATCGCGGTCCTGCTCGGCGTAAATCCCGCCCTGCTGGATGGCCTTGGCGGAAGCAGCACGCAGGACCCCGGGCCGCAGGGGCAGGGCGCCGCCGCGGCCTGCCTGACAGGTGCCGATGCGGACGCCCGCCTCGACTGCCGGATCACGGGAACGGTCAACAGCCTGAACGCGTTCTGGCCCGCCTACCTGGCGGAAACCGGCACCCGGTACCCGCAACCGCAGACTGTTATCTTCGCTGCGGCCACCGGCACAGGCTGTGGCAATGCCACCTCGGAGGTGGGGCCGTTCTACTGCCCCGCCGACAGTACCGCGTACTTTGACCCGGGCTTTTTCCAGGAACTGGTGGATCGGTTTGGTTCTTCCGGCGGACCGCTGGCGCAGGAGTATGTGGTGGCCCACGAGTTCGGCCACCATGTCCAGAACATCCTGGGGAACCTGGACCGGGCCCAGCAGGATCCCCAAGGACCCGAATCCGGGGCCGTCCGGGTGGAACTGCAGGCTGACTGCTACGCGGGCTTGTGGGTGCACTACGCCACCACCGCGAAGGATCCCGCGACCGGGGTGCCGTTCCTGGAACCGCTCAAGGAGCAAGACCTCAAGGACGCGCTGTCCGCTGCCTCGGCGGTCGGTGATGACCGGATCCAGAAGGCCGCGACCGGCAAGGTGACTCCGGAGGCCTGGACCCACGGTTCCAGTGCCCAGCGCCAGACCTGGTTCTACCGGGGCTACACGTCCGGGGATATCAAGCAGTGCGACACCTTCACCGGCGCCACCCCGTAGCCGCAGACCCTGCAGGCCGTGAAACGCCGACGGCGGGCCCGCCCCCAGGGGGTGGGCCCGCCGTCGTCTGTACGTCCGGGACGCGGTGCAGACTTAGATGTTGAAGCCGAGGGCCCGCATCTGGTCGCGGCCATCTTCGGTGATCCGTTCCGGACCCCACGGCGGCATCCACACCCAGTTCAGCCGCCATTCGTCGACGACCCCGTCGAGGGCCTTGCCGACCTGCTCCTCGATCACATCGGTGAGCGGGCAGGCAGCCGTCGTAAGCGTCATGTCGATCAGCAGGGCGCCATCGTCGTCCGAGTACTTCAGTCCGTACAGGAGGCCCAGATCAACGATGTTCACGCCCAGTTCAGGGTCGATCACATCCATAAGCGCCTCTTCGACATCCTCGAGGGCCGTGCGGGCCACATTGAGTTCGGTCATCGTATAGTCCTCACTAGGCCTGTGCTGCAGCGGAAGCGGCAGCGATGGTGGCCGCTCCTGCGCCGGTGGCGTAGCGGTCGTAGCCTTCATCTTCGAGGCGGTCGGCGAGCTCCGGGCCGCCCTCTTCGACAACCTGGCCGTCAACAAACACGTGCACGAAGTCCGGCTTGATGTAGCGCAGGATCCGGGTGTAGTGCGTGATCAGCAAGGTGCCCATTTTGCCCTCTGAGTGGGCGCGGTTGACGCCTTCGGAGACAACCTTCAGTGCGTCGACGTCGAGGCCGGAGTCGGTCTCGTCCAGGATGGCGAACTTCGGCTTGAACAGCTCCAGCTGAAGGATCTCGACGCGCTTCTTCTCGCCGCCGGAGAAACCCTCATTGACGTTGCGCTGGGTGAAGTCGGCGTCAATGCGCAGCTGCGCCATGGCAGCCTTGACGTCCTTGGTCCAGGTCCGCAGCTTGGGTGCTTCGCCGTCGATCGCGGTCTTGGCGGTGCGCAGGAAGTTCGTCATGCTGACGCCGGGAACTTCGACGGGGTACTGCATGGCCAGGAATACGCCGGCGCGGGCGCGCTCATCGACGCTCATGGTGAGGACATCCTCGCCGTCCAGCGTGATGGTGCCGGAGGTGACGTTGTAGCGCGGGTGACCGGCGATGGTGGACGCCAGGGTCGACTTGCCGGAACCGTTCGGGCCCATGATGGCGTGGGTCTCGCCCGTGCGGATTGTCAGGCTGACGCCCTTCAGGATTTCCTTTGTGCCCTGCTCGGTGTCAATGCTGACGTGCAGGTCCTTGATCTCAAGAGTAGACATGTGCCTTGTTCTCCTCTGCACGGTGCCCTGTGGCACTGTGCGGTTCTTTGTCGATAAGTTTCTTGTGCGGGGGCCGGCTGCAGGCAGCTAGCTGAAGTTCGGGGCCTCGGCACCGTTCAGGACGTTGGTGAAGTCCACATAGACCTCGTCGTCCAGGACGGTGACGGCAAAGACAGGAACAGGGTCGTACGCCGGCAGCTGCAGCGGCTCGCCGCTGCGCAGGTCGAACTGTGAGCCGTGGCCCCAGCACTCGATCCTGCAGCCCTCCACCTCACCCTCGGAGAGTGAAATGTCCGCGTGCGAGCAGGTATCACCGATGGCGTGGATCTCCCCCATCGAGTCCTTGACGATCGCGACGGGGAAGTCGTCGACCAGGATCCGCAGCGCCTGCTTGAGTTGGATCTCACTGGCTTTGCAGACGAGCTCGCCTTGTGGCTGTTCAGTCATTGCTGGTTTCCGTGTTCTCTCGTGCTGCGCTTTAGTTTTCCGTCGCCGCGAGTTCGCGCTCGACGGCTTCCGTGAGGCGCTCCTCGATGGCCGGGACCTGGATCTGCTGGATGATCTCGTTCAGGAAGCCGCGGACCACCAGACGGCGGGCCACCTCTTCCGGAATTCCGCGGGCCATCAGGTAGAACAGGTGCTGGTCATCGAACCTTCCGGTTGCGCTGGCGTGTCCGGCCCCGGCAATCAGGCCGGTCTCGATTTCCAGGTTCGGCACGGAATCGGCGCGGGCACCGTCGGTGAGGACCAGGTTGCGGTTGGCCTCGTACGTGTCGGTGCCCTCTGCTTCCTTGCGGATCAGGACGTCACCCACCCAGACGGCGTGCGCATTGCGGCCCTGCAGGGCGCCCTTGTAAAGCACGTTGGACTTGCAGTTGGCGACTGCATGGTCCACAAAGAGGCGCTGCTCCAGGTGCTGGCCGGCATCGGCGAAATACAGGCCGAACAGTTCCACTTCAGCGCCGGGAGCCGTGAAGCGGGCCGACGGCGTCACCCGCACCAGATCCCCGCCCAGGCTGACGACGATGTGCTTGAACTTGGCGTCACGGCCGAGCTTCACCTGCTGGGACGAGGCGTGTACGGCGTCGTCGTTCCATTCCTGGAGCGAGATGACCGTCAGCTGCGCGCCGTCCCCGACGAGGATCTCGATGTTTTCCGAGACGACAGCCGTGCCCTGGTGGTCCAGGACAATCACGGACTTGGAGAACTGTTCCGCAACAATCACCAGGTGCTGCGCGGAAGCTTCGGTACCTTGGCCGGTCAGCAGGACGCTGACTTCGCCCTCCACCTGGACCTCGGCCGGAACCGTAATGACGGTGGCTTCGGTGAAATTCTCCCAGGCGTTCGCGGAGACACGGTCCTCGGGGATCGCGGCAGAGCCGATCCGGCGGTCCTCACGGCCGACGGTCTCGACCACAACGCTTTCGGGGGCGGTGACGCTCACGGTCGGCGCAGCGCCGTCGAGGACGTCGGTGTGCAGGCCGCGGAGCCGCTTGAGCGGGGTGAACCGCCAGTCTTCTTCCATCCCGGTCAGCGGCTTAAAGTCCGCCAGTTTGTAGGAGGTCAGGCGCCCGGCGCGCGAGCTGTCCGGAATACCAACGCCGCCGCCGTGCGAGTGGGCCTTGACGGCTTCGCCGGCCAGGGGCGACTTGGACTCCGCAGAGTTCAGCGGGGAGAGGCTTTCGCCTTCCTCGGTGAAACCGTTGATGAACGGCTGGGCGGAGGGCGCGCCGATGCGGGCTTTTTCAGTAGTGATGTCAGTCATTAACCGACCGATCCTTCCATCTGCAGTTCAATCAGGCGGTTCAGCTCGAGGGCGTATTCCATCGGCAGCTCACGGGCAATCGGCTCGATGAAGCCGCGGACGATCATCGCCATGGCCTCGTCTTCGCGCATACCGCGTGACATCAGGTAGAACAGCTGCTCCTCGCTGACCCGCGAGACGGTGGCCTCGTGCCCCATCGTCACATCATCTTCACGGATGTCGATGTAGGGGTACGTGTCCGAACGGCTGATGGTGTCCACCAGGAGAGCGTCGCAGCGGACGGTGTTGGCCGAGTGCTTCGCGCCCTCGCGGACCTGGACCAGACCGCGGTAGGCGGCACGTCCGCCGCCGCGGGCCACGGACTTGGAAACTATCGAGCTTTTCGTGTTCGGAGCGATGTGGACCATCTTGGAGCCGGTGTCCTGGTGCTGGCCTTCGCCGGCAAACGCAATCGAGAGGGTCTCGCCCTTGGCGCCTTCCCCGACAAGGTAGACCGCCGGGTACTTCATGGTGACCTTGGAGCCGATGTTGCCGTCAATCCACTCCATCGTGGCGCCCTCTTCGCAGATGGCGCGCTTCGTGACCAGGTTGTACACGTTGGTGGACCAGTTTTGGATGGTCGTGTAGCGGACGCGGGCGCCCTTCTTGACGATGATTTCCACTACTGCGGAGTGCAGCGAGTCCGAGGTGTAGATCGGCGCCGTGCAGCCTTCGATGTAGTGGACGTAGGAGTCCTCATCCGCGATGATCAGCGTGCGCTCAAACTGGCCCATGTTTTCCGTGTTGATGCGGAAGTAGGCCTGCAGGGGGATGTCCACGTGGACGCCCTTGGGAACGTACACAAACGAGCCGCCGGACCACACCGAGGTGTTCAGCGACGCGAACTTGTTATCGCCCACCGGGATGATGGTGCCGAAGTATTCCTGGAAGATCTCCGGGTGCTCGCGCAGCGCGGTGTCAGTGTCCAGGAAGATCACGCCCTGCGCTTCGAGGTCCTCGCGGATCTGGTGGTAGACAACCTCGGACTCGTACTGTGCAGCCACGCCGGAGACCAGGCGGCTGCGCTCGGCTTCCGGAATACCCAGCTTCTCGTAGGTGTTCCGGATGTCCTCAGGCAGGTCTTCCCAGGTGTTGGCCTGCTTTTCCGTGGACCGCACGAAGTATTTGATGTTGTCGAAGTCAATGCCGGAGAGGTCAGCGCCCCAGGTTGGCATGGGCTTGCGGTCGAAGTACTTCAGACCCTTGAGGCGCAGGTCCAGCATCCATTCCGGCTCGTTCTTCTTGGCTGAAATGTCGCGGACGACGTCCTCGTTGATGCCCCGGCGGGCGTTGGCGCCGACGTCGTTCTTGTCGGACCAGCCGTACTCATAGGTACCGATTCCGTGGAGCTCGGGATTCTTTTCCAGAATCTCCGAAATCACAGTGGATTCAGCAACCTTCTTCTCTGATAGTTGGTCCGTCATCACGGCCTTTCTTGCAGATGGTTGGATACTTCGTCCAGGCTGCCCGGGTTGGTTGCGGTGCTGTGAGGCACCGTGGCCGCCGGACGGCCTGTAGGTATGTGGGTGGTGCAGACGTGGCCGCCGCGGGCCAGTGTGGACAAGCGGCGGACATCAACGCCCACCAGCCGGGAAAACACGTCGGTCTCCACGTCGCAGAACACCGGGAACTGCGCGGCGAGCTGTTGGATGGGGCAATGTCCCTGGCAGAGCTGCACGCTGGAGAGAGCCGCCGGCAGCGGCGCCCGCGCCTCGATCGACGCAGTGGAGGCCACGAACCCGTCGCGGCTCAGCGCCTCCGAAAGCGCCTGGGCCCGGGCAGTGATGTCCTGCCCGGCCGCCTCAATCTCGGGCGCGTAGCGGCGCTCCATTTCGCCGAAACGCTCGACGGCGAACTGCCGCACGGCCTCAGGGCCCGCCATTTCGCCCAGGCGCCGCAGCGCCAGGGAAGCGATGTCGAGGTAGTCGTTTCCGAGTGTTTGCTGGCCCTGTGAACTGAGGACGTAACGGCGCGCCGGACGCCCTGCCCCCGCTCCGGAGCGGGCCGCCCGCTTAACTTCGATCACGCCACCGCTGGAGAGGTGGTCCAGGTGCCGTCGTACCGCCGCGGACGTGAACCCCAGCAGATCCCCGAGTTCAGTTGCGCTGATGGGGCCGTGTTCGAGCACGGCATTCAGCACCCGGTCCCGGGTGCGCTCTTCGGCATCCGCCGCCGGAAAAGCAACTGACGCATCGGCCGCCACGGACCCGGACGATGCCCTTGGCACCGTGCGCGGGAGGCTTGTTCGCCCGGCAGGGCCAACAGACTGGGGTGGGCTCATGGAATACACAACACAATAATGTCGTAATTTAGTCCCCCGATCCAGTAAGGCAGGACTATCCCCGCTGATGCTGTGCGCCGGCCGGCGCCAGCAGCCCGCCTTCGCACCCCGGCTGACGGCCGGAATGCGGGCTACTACATCCCGTAGAATGTTCTGGTGCGATCCCCCCAATCCCCCGTCCTGACCATCAGCGGCCTCGTCAAGGATGTTGGCCCACTCCCCACCCTCGACGGTAAAATGCTGCGGGTGGTCAGCGGGATCTCCCTTGTCGCCGAACGCGGACAGGTCACGGCACTGCTGGGGGCCAACGGGGCCGGTAAGACCACTACGATCGAATGCGCCCAGGGGCTGCAGAAGCGCACCCAGGGAAACATCAGCCTGCTCGGCGAGGACCCGGACACGGCGGGGGCCCGCCTGCGCGCCCGCGTAGGAGTGATGCTGCAGGACGGCGGCCTGCCGCCCTCGGCCCGGCCCATCCCGCTGCTCAGGCATATCGCCGGCATGTACCAGAACCCGCGCCCGGTCGGGGAACTTATTGAACGCCTCGGCATTGACGCTTTCAGCCGGACGTCGGTGCGGCGGCTCTCGGGCGGGCAGAAACAGCGGCTTGCTCTTGCCGCCGCCCTTGTGGGCAATCCCGAAGTCCTGTTCCTGGACGAGCCAAGTGCCGGCCTGGACCCGCAGTCGCGCCAGCTGGTGTTCGAGCTCATCTCCGAACTCCGGAACCTCGGGATGGGAATCGTCCTGACCACCCACCTCATGGACGACGCCCAGCGGCTTGCCGACTACGTCTACATCATCGACGCCGGCCGCAACGTTGCCGAGGGGACGGTTGCAGAACTCCTGCAGCACCCCCTCCCGGCAGGCGCCGGCGAGCAGCACATCCGAACGCTGCTGTTCGAGACC
Source organism: Arthrobacter sp. UYCu512 (assembly GCF_040547075.1). Lineage (NCBI taxonomy): Bacteria > Bacillati > Actinomycetota > Actinomycetes > Micrococcales > Micrococcaceae > Arthrobacter > Arthrobacter sp. UYCu512. The sequence continues at coordinate 108,681 of NZ_JBEPPA010000008.1, read as the reverse complement.
GAGCCCGGACTGGATTTCACCGGTGTGCTGCGGGGTGGCGTCAGCGTCACCGAAACGCGGGCCGGCAGCTATGCCGCGACGGGTGCGCTGACCGCCGAGGACCTCGCGGCGATCACCGCATGGTGGGCCGGCCGGGGAATCATGCCACGCTCGCTGCGCCTGGAAGCGCGCAGCCTCGAGGACGTTTTCCTCGACATTTCCGGAAGGGAAGTCCGATGACCCGCGAAAGTTCCGCCGCCGGCAGTACGTCACTGGGGAGCGTTCCGCCGGGCACCGTCTCGCCGGCCGGTCAGCTGGGGAGCGCCCCCGCACCGCTGCTTCGCCGCATCCTCCTGCAGGGACGGTACGAGACCGTCACCATGCTCCGGAACGGCGAACAGCTGATCCTGGCGATAGTGCTGCCGCTGCTGGCCATGGTGGGCCTGACCGTAACACCGTTGCTGGACGGATTCGGCGCGAGCCGGATCAATGTCGCAGTGCCGGGCATCCTCGCGCTGTGCGCCATGTCCACAGCCTTCACCGGCCAGGGCATCTCGACCGGGTTTGACCGCCGCTACGGTGTACTCCGATTTCTCTCCACCACTCCGCTGGGCCGAACCGGTCTGATAGCCGGTAAGGTCCTCGCGGTCCTGGTGGTCCTGACCCTGCAGGTCCTGGTCGTCACCGCAGTGGCCTTGATGCTTGGCTGGCAACCGAATCTGCTGGGCTGGGCCCCGGGTCTGGCTGTGCTGGTGCTCGGGGCTGCGTCCTTTAGCGCCCTGGGCCTGCTGGTCGCCGGGACGGTCCGGCCGGAGGCGACCCTCGCGATCACCAATCTGCTCTGGATCCTGCTCGGTGCCCTCGGGGGGATTGTGATCCCGGCCGAACGGCTGCCCGTCTTGGCGCAGGCGATCGTGCACTACCTGCCCTCCGGCGCCCTCGGACAGGCTCTAAGGGATGCGTTTCTTTCCGGCAGTGTCAACCCCGCGCCCGTAATTGTCCTGCTGCTCTGGACGGCGATCGCCGGCGGCGCAGCAACCCGTTGGTTCAAATGGAATTGAGAAAACTGTGAGCACGGACTCCCGCCTGCCCCGAACCGCCGCCCGGGTTATCGCCTGGCTGCCCGACACCGTTAACGCGACGGTAAAGCGGCTGGCGGTGCTGTCCCTCATCGGCCAGACCCTCCTGATCGTGACCGGCGGCGCGGTCCGCCTCACGGCGTCGGGACTGGGTTGCCCGACGTGGCCGCGCTGCACGGATTCTTCGCTTGTGAACACCCCGGAAATGGGCATCCACGGCATCATTGAATTCGGCAACCGGCTCCTGACCTTCGCACTGGCTGCGGTCGCGGTAGCCATGCTCGTGTATTTGTGGAAGCTCCGCAAGGAACGCCGCGACCTCTTCCTGCTGGCCCTCGGGCTGCTCGCCAGCATCCCGGCACAGGCAATCATCGGCGGCATCACAGTCCTGACCCAGCTGAACCCCTGGGTGGTTGGCCTGCACTTCCTGGTCTCCATGGCACTCGTGGTCCTCGCAACCCTATTGGTTAACCGCGCCTACGGGCGGACGGGAAAATTCCAGGTGGCAGTGCTGGTGGCGCTTCCGGGGGCCACCCGCCCGCTGATGATTGCCGTCGCAATGCTATCCGCCGTTGCAGTCTGTCTGGGCGTGGTGGTTACCGGCGCGGGCCCGCACGCGGGCGACGCGGACGCCCCGCGCAACGACCTGGATTGGGACCTGTTCGCACACATTCATGCTGTTCCGGCCTACCTGGTGACCGCCGGTGCCCTGATCGCGCTGTACCTCATCGTTAGGGACCGGATCACCGGACCCTTCCGCACCGCCGTCGTGACGCTCCTCGGCGTCACCGTGCTGCAGGCCGCCATCGGCTTCACCCAGTATTACAACGGCATCCCGGCGCTGCTGGTCGCCGCACACATGCTCGGGTCTGCCCTACTGATGAGCGCGGCAACCAACGCCGCCGACCTCGCCCGCAGCAGCCCGCTGAAGTAACAATTCACCACACAAACAACGCGGGGTCACCTGCCGCCCGGGATGGGCGGCAGGTGACCCCGCGTTGTTGTTACGGAGGTCAAGCGGAGGTCAGGATGTGTGGCGGCTAGCGGCCCATGATCGCCGGGCCGATGAACGGATCGACCGCGACGGCGATAAAAAGCAGGGTCAGGTAGCTGATTGAACCGTGGAAGACCTTCATGGCACTCTTGTTGGACACGTCCCCGGCCTGCGCCCGGTTGTGCAGTGAGTGCGATTCGTAAAGGAACCACGCCCCCGCGAGGACCGCCGTCACCGTGTAGACCCAGCCGGCGCCGCCGGCCGGGACCAGCAGCAGCGAGCATGCCACCATGGCCCAGGCGTACAGGACCACCTGCACCGAGACCACCTTCGCACCGGCGATCGCGCCGAGCATCGGAACGTTGGCGTTGCGGTAGTCCTCGCCGTAGCGCATGGACAGCGGCCAATAATGCGGCGGCGTCCACAGGAAGATGACCATAAAGAGCACAACGGCAGGCCACTGCACCGTGTTCGTCACCGCAGCCCAGGCAATGAGCACGGGGAAGCAGCCGGCCGCGCCGCCCCAGACGATGTTCTGGGCCGTGCGGCGTTTGAGGATCATGGTGTAGATAACGACATAAAAGACAATTGCACCAAGCCCGAGCCAGGCCGCGAGCGGATTGGCGCCGAACCAGAGGATGACGATCGCTGCGGCGCCCAACAGCCAGGAGAAGACCAAGGCCTCCCGCGGGGTGACCTCCCCCGTGACGAGCGGCCGGTTCTCGGTGCGGTGCATCAGTTTATCGATGTCGCGGTCGATGTAGCAGTTGAAGGAACCTGCGCTGCCCGCGGCGAATGCGCCGCCTACGAGCGTTGCCAGGATCAGGCCGATCGACGGGAAGCCGCGTTCGGCGTAGATCATGGTCGGCAGGGTGCTGACCAGCAGCAACTCGACGACGCGGGGTTTTGTGAGCGACAAATAGGCCTTGGCTTTGCGGGCAAAGCCGATCCTCCCACGGACGGGAGAAGCGTTCAGCGGCGTATCTGTTGTGCTCACGGTGGCAGTCACTCTGTTCTGTCTGGCTGATCAGTCCGGCTTTTCCGCAACACAGGTTGCATGTCGGCGGGGGCCCACGCGCATTCTACCGGCGCGTCCGCACCCCCACGGGTAGCCACGATCCATCATACCGTGACGGCACGGCGCGCGGGTCCCGACGGTGCCGCCGGCAGCCCCGGGTGTTTCGAACAGGTTAACGCGGGCTCACGGGCGGCCGCGGCGGCCCGTGATTCATATAACCGGAAATCCCGTCCATTTAGTGAGATTCGCGGCCGTCCGAGGGTGGAATGGGGCTAAGCTGTCTGCAGATCAGCGCGCACGGAACGCCCTGCACGGTCCGTTCCAGTGACTGAAGTGCCTGTCCGGAGTTTCCGCGGATGTCCGATTGCACGCGCGACTGAATGATAGATCAACGTTTCGATGGTGAACGGCTGGTACGTACCGCAGCGGGCACCGAACTGTGCCCGGACGGGACTGACCAAACCACCCGCCGTCAGCACAGAGAGGGGCCCGGTTTTCGTGCCACATTTGGAAGAGCAAGAACTGTCTTGGACCAGCTTGGACCAGCGCGCCGTGGACACTGTCCGCGTTCTCGCTGCCGACGCCGTGGAGAAGGTCGGCAACGGCCACCCGGGGACGGCGATGAGTTTGGCGCCTGCCGCCTACCTTCTCTTCCAGAAGTGGATGCGGCACGATCCGAAGAGACCTGACTGGTTGGGGCGGGACCGTTTTGTGCTCTCCCCCGGGCATACCTCACTGACCTTGTATATCCAGTTGTTCCTTTCCGGGTATGGCCTTGAGCTGGAGGATTTGAAGGCGTTGCGCACCTGGGGTTCGTTGACGCCGGGCCACCCGGAATATCAGCACACGGCCGGGGTGGAGATCACCACTGGGCCGTTGGGTCAGGGTCTGGCGTCCGCGGTGGGTTTTGCCTATTCCCAGCGGCGGATGCGCGGGTTGTTCGATGCTGATGCTCCCGCTGGTGCCAGCCCGTTTGATCACACCATCTGGGTTATTGCCTCCGACGGCGACCTGCAGGAGGGTGTGACCAGTGAGGCGTCCTCCCTCGCCGGCCACCAGGAGCTCGGCAACCTCGTTGTCATTTATGACGAGAACCACATCTCTATCGAGGACGATACCGACGTCGCCTTCACCGAAGATGTCCTGGCCCGCTACGAGGCCTACGGCTGGCACACCCAGCGTGTGGACTGGACCCGGACCGGCGAATACAAGGAGGACGTGCAGGAACTCCACGCCGCACTCCTCGCCGCGAAGGCCCAGACGGACAAGCCCTCGATCATCTCGCTGCGCACCATCATCGGGTACCCGGCACCGAAAAAGCAGAACACCGGTAAAATCCACGGCTCCGCGCTGGGCGCGGAGGAAGTCGCGGGCCTGAAGAAAGTCCTGGGATTCGACCCGGAGCGCTCGTTTCAGGTCGACGACGAGGTCCTGGCGCACACCCGGGAAGCGCAAGACCGCGGCGCCGCGGCCCGTTCCGAGTGGCAGGCGTCCTTCGAGGCGTGGCAGGCCGGGAACCCCGAGGGCGCGGCACTGCTCGAACGCGTCGAGGCGCGTAAACTCCCGGCCGGTTTCGACGCCTCCCTGCCGGTCTTTGAAGCCGGCAAGGACGTTTCAACCCGGGCCGCATCCGGGAAGGTCCTGAACGCGATCGGCCCGGTTATGCCCGAGCTGTGGGGCGGTTCGGCGGACCTGGCGGAGTCGAACAACACCACTATTGAAGGCTCCGCGTCGTTCATCCCGGTGTCCCGGTCCACAAACGCGTGGAAGGGCAACCCGTACGGGCGCGTCCTGCACTTCGGGATCCGTGAGCACGCCGCCGCGTCGATCGTGAACGGCATCACCCTGCACGGGGCGACCCGGGCGTTCTCCGGCACGTTCCTGATCTTCTCCGACTACCAGCGTCCGGCCATCCGGCTCGGTGCGCTGATGGGAGTCCCGTCCTTGTATGTCTGGACGCACGACTCAATCGGTCTCGGCGAAGACGGTCCGACCCACCAGCCGGTCGAGCAGCTTGCGTCACTGCGTGCCGTTCCGGGCCTGGACGTCGTCCGCCCGGGCGACGCGAACGAGGTCGCCGCGGCCTGGAAGGTTATGCTCGAAAACCACCAGAACCCGGCCGGGATCGTGCTGACCCGTCAGAACATTCCCACCTGGGCCCGCGGCGGAGGGGACGCCGACGCGGACACGTTCGCGTCAACCGCCGGTGTCGCAAAGGGCGGATACGTTCTCGCCGAAGCCTCCGCCAACGGCCAAACCGCCCAGGCCCGGGTCATCCTGATCGGCACCGGTTCCGAGGTCCAACTCGCCGTCCGGGCCCGCGAAGCACTGCAGGCCGAAGGCATCCCGACCCGGGTCGTGTCCATGCCGTGCGTGGAATGGTTCAACCAGCAGGACCCCGCGTACCGTGAAGCCGTGCTGCCAAGTGCCGTAAAAGCACGTGTCTCGGTCGAGGCCGGGCTTGCCCTGGGCTGGCGGGAGTTCGTCGGCGACGCCGGCCGTTCCATCAGCCTTGAACACTTCGGCGCTTCCGCGGACTACAAGCGCCTGTTCCAGGAATTCGGCATCACCGCCGAAGCCGTCACCGCCGCAGCCAAGGAATCCCTCGCCGGCCTCACGGCCTGACCCGAACTTCATACCTTCCGGGCCGCCGCCCCAACAGGCGGCGGCCCCAGACTCCAGGAGTGAAATATGACCACCACCCCCGCTTCTTCCCCCACGCAGCAGCTGTCCGACGCCGGCGTCTCCATCTGGCTCGATGACCTCTCCCGCGGGCGCCTCGATACCGGTACCCTGCGCAAACTGATCGAAGAGAAAAACGTCGTGGGGGTCACGACCAACCCGTCGATCTTCCACGCGGCTATCACCACCGGCCACGACTACGACGCCGTCATCGCCGCCCAGGCCGCGGCCGGGGCCAGCGTTGAGGACACCGTCTTCGCCATCACCACAACCGACGTCGCCGACGCGTGCGAGCTCTTCGCCCCGGTGGCGGCTGCCAGCAACGGCATCGACGGGCGTGTGTCCATCGAGGTGGACCCGCGTCTGGCCTGGGACACCGCCGGTACGATCACCGAAGCCAAGGAACTCTACGCCCGGGTCAACAAGGACAACGTCCTGATCAAGATCCCCGCGACCCTCGAAGGCCTCGAAGCAATCACGGCCACCCTGGCGGCCGGCATCAGCGTCAACGTCACGCTGATCTTCTCGCTGGAGCGCTACCGTGCCGTCATCAACGCCTTCCAGACCGGCCTTGAACAAGCCAAAGGCAACGGCCACGACCTCGCCACGATCCACTCCGTCGCGTCGTTCTTCGTTTCCCGCGTCGACTCCGAGATTGACAAGCGCCTCGACGCGATCGGCACCGACGAATCCCGGGCCCTCAAGGGCAAAGCCGGCCTGGCCAACGCCCGCCTTGCCTACCAGGTTTACGAAGAGCTCTTTTCCACCGAACGCTGGGGCCTCCTGGCCGACGCCGGGGCCCGCCCGCAGCGCCCGCTGTGGGCCTCCACCGGAGTCAAGGATCCTGCCTACCCCGACACCCTTTACGTCACCGGGCTTGTGGCCCCCGGCGTTGTGAACACCATGCCGGAGAAGACCCTCGACGCGACCTTCGACCACGGCGCCGTCACGGGGGACACGATCAGCCGCGGCTACGACGACGCCAACGCCACGCTGAATGCACTCGATGCCCTCGGCATTTCCTATAACGAAGTCGTCGCGACCCTCGAAACCGAAGGCCTCGACAAGTTCGTGGCAAGCTGGAAGGAACTGCTGGCCGACGTCGGGGTCGCCCTCGCCGCTGCACGGAAGGACGCTTAGTCCCATGACCACACTCAGCTACGACGCCACGGGCGCCGCCCGCCTCGCCCACGAACAGCACCTGCCTGCCCTGCTGGCGGACAAGGTCGCCACCCGGATCTTCGCCAAGGACCCCACGCTGTGGGGTTCCGAGGCCGAAGCCGAGGCTTCCGTCCGGCTCGGCTGGGTCGAGGCGGCCACGGTCTCCCAGTCCCTGGTGGCGGACATCCTGGCCCTGCGTGACGCACTGCGCGCCGAAGGTGTCCGCCGGATCGTGCTCTGCGGCATGGGCGGTTCCTCGCTGGCCCCGGAGGTCATCGCCGGAACCGCCGGCGTCGAGCTGACCGTCCTGGACAGCACCGATCCGGAACAGGTCTCCGCCGCGCTGGCGGACCGGCTGGCCGAAACCGCTGTTGTGGTGTCCTCGAAGTCCGGATCCACCTTGGAGACGGATTCCCAGCGCCGGATTTTCGAGCATGCCTTCACCGCGGCCGGACTCGACGCGAAGAGCCGGATCATCATCGTCACCGATCCGGGATCCCCGCTGGACAAGGCCTCCCGCGAGGCCGGGTACCGCGCGGTATTCAACGCCGACCCAAACGTCGGCGGCCGCTACTCGGCGCTTACTGCGTTCGGGATGGTTCCGTCCGGCCTTGCCGGGGTGGATATCCAGGCTTTCCTGGACGAAGCGGAGGAAGCCGCCGAGGTCCTCAACGAGGACGGCGGGGAAAACATCGGTCTGGCCCTCGGCGCCGCGCTGGGCGGCACCAAGCCGCTGCGCAACAAGATCGTTATTGCCGAGGACGGCTCGGGGATCAAAGGCTTCGCGGACTGGGCCGAACAGCTCATCGCCGAGTCCACCGGCAAACTCGGCACCGGCGTGTTGCCGGTTGTCGCCGGACCGTCTTCCCCGGAAGCGACCCTCGGCGCCGCGGACGTCCTTGTCATCCGCCTTGTGGCGGCCGATGCCGACGTCGACCTCGGTGAGAACGAGGTTGCGATTGCCGGCGGCCTGCCCACCCAGATGATGACGTGGGAGTTCGCCACGGCTGTCGCCGGGCGCCTCCTCGGGATCAACCCCTTTGACCAGCCTGACGTCGAAGCTGCCAAGGTGGCCGCCCGCGGCCTCCTTGACGCGCAGCCGGAGCCGACGCCGGCGGCCTTTACCGACGGTGCTATCGAGGTCCGCGGAGGTTCCTGGCTTGGCGGCGCCCGAACCGCTGCCGGCGCTCTCAGCGCGCTGCTCGGCGAACTGGAGCCGGACAGCTACCTCAGTGTCCAGGCCTACTTTGACCGACTCGCCTACGCACCCCTTGAGGACGTCCGGGACCAACTGGCAGCCGTCACCCGCCGCCCCGTGACGTTCGGCTGGGGCCCGCGGTTCCTGCACTCGACCGGGCAGTTCCATAAGGGCGGACCCGCGATCGGTGTCTTCCTGCAGGTGAGCGCAGCGGCAGCCACCGACCTGGCCATCCCGGATCGGCCTTTCAGCTTCGGGGAGTTGATCTCGGCCCAAGCCGCCGGCGATGCGCAAGTCCTCTCGGAACACGGCCGCCCGGTCCTGCGCCTGCACCTCACGGACCGCGCCGCAGGCGTCCGCCAGTTGCGGGAAATCGTTGCGGCGCTGGCCGGCCAGGCAGTCCCCTCCACCGAAAGCTAAGGCACCCACCCAACCATGCCAGAAAACCACAACGGCAACCGCAATTCCACGGGCCGGGGGCGGAACCCGCTCCGGGACCCGAGGGACCGGCGCCTGAACCGTATTGCCGGACCGTCGTCGCTGGTCCTGTTCGGGGTCACGGGAGACCTCGCCCGTAAAAAGCTCATGCCGGCCGTCTACGACCTGGCCAACCGCGGGCTGCTCCCGCCCAGTTTCGCGCTCGTCGGTTTTGCGCGGCGGAACTGGGAGAATGAGGACTTCGCCGCCGAGGTGAAGACGGCGGTGAAGGCTTACGCCCGCACCCCGTTTGATGAGACCGTGTGGACCCAACTGTCCGAGGGCATCCGTTTTGTGCAGGGCGAGTTCGACGACGACGAAGCGTTTAAGCGCCTCAGTGAAACCATCGACGAACTCGACGAACAGCGCGGAACCCGCGGCAACCACGCGTTCTACCTCTCCATCCCCCCGAACGCCTTCGAACTGGTGTGCCGGCAGCTGTCCAAACATGGCCTGGCGCAGGCCGCCGGAGACAAGTGGCGGCGCGTTGTGATCGAAAAGCCGTTCGGCCACAACCTGGAATCGGCACGCCAGCTCAACAACATCGTGGAATCCGTCTTCCCGCCCGATTCCGTTTTCCGGATCGACCACTATCTGGGCAAGGAGACGGTGCAGAACATTCTGGCACTGCGCTTCGCCAACCAGCTCTTCGAACCGCTCTGGAACGCCAACTACGTCGACCACGTCCAGATCACCATGGCCGAGGACATCGGCACCGGTGGCCGGGCGGGCTACTACGACGGTGTCGGCGCAGCCCGCGACGTCCTCCAGAACCACCTGCTGCAGCTGCTGGCGCTCACCGCAATGGAAGAGCCGATTTCATTCAACGCCGATGACCTGCGCGCGGAAAAAGAGAAGGTCCTTGCAGCGGTCCGGCTCCCCGCAGACCTGTCCACCCACTCGGCCCGAGGGCAATTCACCGGCGGCTGGCAGGGCGGCGAGCAAGTTGTTGGCTATCTGGAGGAAGAAGGCATCCCGGCGGACTCCAAAACGGAGACCTTCGCCGCGATCCGGGTCGACATCAACACCCGGCGCTGGGCGGGAGTGCCGTTCTACCTTCGCGCCGGCAAACGGCTGGGCCGCCGGGTGACCGAGATCGCTGTGGTGCTCAAGCGCGCACCGAACCTGCTCTTCACCGACCACGGTGAGGACGACTTCGGCCAGAACGCCGTGGTGATCCGGGTCCAACCCGACGAGGGCGCCACCATCCGGTTCGGCTCCAAGGTGCCGGGCACGCAGATGGAGGTCCGGGACGTCACGATGGACTTCGGCTACGGCCACTCCTTCACCGAGTCCAGCCCCGAGGCCTACGAACGGCTGATCCTTGACGTGCTGCTTGGTGAACCGCCGCTCTTTCCCCGCCACGCGGAAGTCGAGCTGTCCTGGAAGATCCTGGACCCGTTCGAGGAATACTGGGCGTCCCTGCCTGAACAACCGGAACCGTACGCCCCCGGAAGCTGGGGGCCGGCTTCCGCCGACCAGCTGCTTGCCCGCGACGGACGAACCTGGAGAAGGCCATGATCGTAGATCTTCCCGACACCACCACCTCGAAGATCTCCAAGAAGATCACGGCACTGCGTGAGCAGGGCGGCGTGATCGCCCTGGGACGGGTACTGACCCTGGTGGTCGTCACCAAGTCCGGGCTCGAGGAGGAGGCTATCGAAGCCGCCAATGAGGCCAGCCGCGAGCACCCCTGCCGGATCATCGTCCTTGCCGACGCCGGCGCCAAGGCTCCAACCCGGCTCGACGCGCAGATCCGGGTGGGCGGTGACGCCGGCGCATCCGAGGTTATTTTGCTCCGCGGGTACGGCGAACTCGCGGAGGAAAGCGAATCGCTCGTTGCGGCGCTGCTGCTGCCGGACGCGCCGATTGTAGCCTGGTGGCCGCACGGTGCCCCGAAGAATGCGTGCGAGACGTCCATCGGCCGGATCGCGCACCGGCGCATCACGGACTCGGGCAACGAGGCGGACCCGCAGCGGGCCCTCGAGAACGTCCGCCGCACCTATAAAGCCGGTGATACGGATCTCGCCTGGACGCGCCTGACCAACTGGCGAATCCAGCTGGCGGCGGTCCTGGACCAGGTGGACAGCTCACCGGTCACGGCCGTCGCCGTCGAAGGCGCCTCGGACTCCCCCAGTACTATCCTGCTCGCCGCATGGCTGACGCTGGCACTGGATGCCCCGGTGACAATTGTCGCTGACCCGGCCGGCACCGGAATCCGGCGTGTCCGGCTGACCCGGTCCAGCGGGGACGTGCAGCTGTTCCGGCCCGGGCAGACAGTGGCGGAACTGAGCCAGCCGGGCCAGCCGGTGCAGCGCATCTCCCTTCCGCGCCGCAGCCTGAAGGACTGCCTGGCCGAGGAGCTGCGTCGGCTCGATCCGGACGAAGTGTTTGGTGAAGTGATTACTATTGGACTGCCACGTACCAACTTAAGGAGTGTCCGTCCCAGTGAGCGCTGAGCCCAGAGTAAGCATCCATCCCGACTCGACCGTTCTGATGGCCGCCATCGCGGCCCGCCTGATCACCAAGCTCGTGGACATTCAGGACAAACACGGCGAAGCGACGGTGGTGCTGACCGGTGGCTCGATGGGCATCGGGTCGCTCAAGGCAGTCGCCGAGTCGCCTGCTGCGCCCGCCGTGGACTGGTCGAAGGTCAATTTCTGGTGGGGTGATGAGCGGTTCCTCGCAGCCGAGGACCCTGAACGCAACGCCCGACAGGCCCGCGATGCGTTGCTCTCCCATATCAACGCCGATCCGGAGCGAATCCACACCCCCGGTTCCACCGCGGACTTTGACACTCCGGAAGAGGCTGCCGCGGACTATTCCCGCCGCCTGGCCGCGGCCGCGGCTGCGGAACACGCCGCGGACATGTCCGACGACCGGCCGGAGCGGCCCGGGGTCCTCCCCCGCTTCGACATCGTGCTCCTCGGCGTGGGTCCGGACGCGCACGTCGCCTCGCTGTTCCCCGAACAGGCCGGCGTCAGGGAGAAGCAACTGACGGTGGTGGGGGTCCGCAACTCCCCCAAGCCGCCGCCGATGCGGGTGTCGCTGACGCTGCCGGCCATTAACACGGCACTGGAAATTTGGATGGTCGTTGCCGGCGAGGACAAAGCCGGTGCGGTCGGACTGGCCCTTGCCGGAGCCAACCCGGTACAGGTGCCGGCGGCAGGTCCAAGGGGCCGGGACGAGACGCTGTGGCTGATCGACGAAAATGCGGCCTCGCACGTTCCGGAACAGTTGGTGCGCAAGGCCTAGGCCGCTCTCTTCCACCGCCTATCCTGCCAATCTATCCTGGCGGGAAGGATCGGCTGGCGCGCAGCCGCTCCAGCGCTCCGGCCAGGACGTCCTCGGCGTCTTGGCTGGAGCGCCGTTCTTTAACGTATTCGAGGTGGCTTTTGTAGTTTTCCGCCGGGACGTCATCGAGTGAGAATTGGGTTTCGTCCCGGGTTGCGGTTCCGCCGCAGTGCCGGCAGTCCCAGACACCGGGGATCTGCTCGTCGGGCAGCTGCGCGAAAACCAGTGCAGTCTCGTGGCCCTTGGCGCAACGGTAGGAGAACCGGGTGCGCGGTATCCGGGCGGCCGCGCTGGCAGGCGGCTCGTGGCGTGCTGGAGCCCCTTCTGTGGCACCTACCCGGGTTCCCCGGAACCCGGAGGCAGAATGAAGCATCGGGAGCTCCTGGCTACTCGAGGGACGGAATGCGCATGCAATCAGCCACAGTGTAGTTGGTGAGCTCCCGATGCCGGGAGGGCCAGAGGACCCGTTATTGAGTTTTCGGCCGTTGGGTCAGGAGTCGCCGGCACCGCTGAAACGCATCAGCAGACCCAGCCCGATGATCACAATGCCCCAGGTGATGCCAAGGATGACCGTAAAGCGGTTCAGGTTCCGTTCGGCGACGCCGGAGGAGCTGAGGCCGGAGGTCATGCCGCCGCCGAACATGTCGGACAGGCCGCCACCGCGACCCTTATGCAGCAGGATGAGCAAGGTCAGCAGCAGGCTGGTGATGCCCAGGAGGACCTGCAGAATGACATGAAGAACGTCCACGACGGCCTTTCAGAAGATTTGGATTGCGGGGGCCACGATGGTGTCCGGACTAATCCGTCAGCAGGTGACTCTCGAACCTGACAATATTAGCAAACTCGGCGGCATCCAGGCTGGCGCCGCCAACAAGCAAGCCGTCCACGTCGTGCTCTTTCATGATGGCGGCAGCGTTGTTGGCCTTAACCGAACCGCCGTAAAGCAGCCGGGTCTTGGCGGCGACGTCGGCACCAAAAAGGGTGGACAGTTCGCTGCGGATCGCGGCACACATTTCCTGCGCGTCGTCCGGACCGGCAACTTCGCCCGTTCCGATGGCCCAAACGGGCTCGTAGGCGACGACGAGTTCCGCGGCCTGCTCGGGGGTGAGGCCCTCGACGCCAGCCCGGAGCTGCGCGAGTGTGTGGTCAACGTGCGTTCCGGCCTGCCGGATTTCCAGGCCTTCGCCGACGCACAGCACGGGGGTAATGCCGTGCCGGAAGGCTGCCTTGGTCTTCGCGTTGAGGACCTCGTCAGCTTCGTGGTGGATGGTGCGGCGTTCGCTGTGCCCGACCAGGACGTAGCTGCAGCCAAGCTTGGCGAGGAACTGCCCGGAAATGTCGCCGGTGTACGCACCGGAGTCGGCCGGCGAGAGATCCTGGCCACCGTAGACAACCTTCAGCTCATCGCCCTGGACGAGCGTCTGGACACCGCGAAGGTCGGTAAACGGCGGGAAAACGGCAACCTCCGCCCGGCTGTAGTCGTGCTTGGCGTCCGAGAGGGTCCAGGCCAGCTTCTGCAGCAGGGTAATGCCCTGGACGTGGTCCATGTTCATCTTCCAGTTGCCAGCGATGAAGGGCGTCCGGTCGAATTTTCCGTTGCTTGACGTAGTCACGTGGTCTCCAAAAAGGTCGTAGCAGTGAAACAGCCGGCAGGGCGCCCGTCCTTGGAGAAGGGGCCCTGCCGGCTGGAGGATTTAGCGGTCCAGGACGCTCAGGCCGGGAAGTTCCTTGCCTTCAAGGTACTCCAGGCTGGCGCCGCCGCCGGTGGAAATGTGCCCAAACTGATCATCGGCGAAACCGAGGGTCCGGACCGCGGCGGCGGAGTCGCCGCCGCCGACGACTGTGAACGCCCCGGTTTCGGTTAGTGCCGCGGCGACGGCCCGTGTCCCGGCGGCGAACGCAGGGAACTCGAATACCCCCATGGGTCCGTTCCAGAACACCGTCCTGGCGCCCTGGATCCGTTCCGCGAACGCGGCAGACGATTCCGGACCGATGTCCAGGCCAATGCCCTGCGCGCCAAAGCTGCTGCCTTCCATCGCGTCCGCACGCACCGTCTCCTGCGCGGCGTCGGCGGCGAACTTATTTGCCACCACGACGTCGGTGGGAACCACAAATTCGGTCCCGGCGGCCGCTGCGCGCGCCAGATAGTCCTGCACGACCGGAATCTGGTCCTCTTCGAGCAAACTGCCGGCCACCTTGTGGCCCGCGGCGGCGAGGAAGGTGAACAACATGCCACCGCCGACCAGGATGGTGTCTGCCTTGCCGATGAGGTTGTTGATCACGGCCAGCTTGTCCGAGACCTTGGAACCGCCCAGCACAACGACGTAGGGCCGCTGCGTGTCGGTGGTGAGCTTGCGCAGCACCTCGACCTCGGTGCGGACCAAGTCGCCCTGGTAGGAGGGCAGGCGGGTCGCGACGTCGTACACACTGGCGTGCTTGCGGTGTACGGCGCCGAAGGCGTCGTCCACAAACGCGCCGTGGGATCCGGTGAGGGCCACCAGCTCATCGGCGAATGCGCCCCGTTCAACGTCGTCCTTTGACGTCTCCCGGGCGTCGAAACGAACGTTCTCCAGGACCAGGGCCTCGCCGTCCTGCAGCGCCGCCGCTCCGGCCGCAGCGGAACTGCCGACGGTGTCCCCTGCAAGGGCGACCTTGAAGGAGGCGAGTTCGGCAAGCCGCGCGACAGCTGGCTTGAGTGAGAACTTGTCCTCGGGGGCGCCCTTGGGGCGGCCGAGGTGGGCTGTAACCAGCACGCGGGCACCGGCATCCGTGAGCTTCGCCAGCACTGGGAGGGAGGCCTTGATGCGGCCGTCGTCAGTGACTGAAGAGCCGTCGAGCGGTACGTTCAGGTCACTTCTGACCAGAACGTACCGCCCGCGGACACCATCAGCGATCAGTTCGTTGAGGGTGTGGAATGTCATGAGTCTTACCCTAGCCCAGCTTGGCTGCGACGAGCTCCGTGAGGTCCACGAGGCGGTTGGAGTAGCCCCACTCGTTGTCGTACCAGGAAACAACCTTGACCTGGTTGCCGATCACTTTGGTGAGCCCGGAGTCGAAGATGGAGGATGCCGGGTCGCCGACGATGTCGGAGGAGACGATCGGCTCGTCGGTGTAGGTCAGCAGGCCCTTGAGTTCGGGAGTTTCGGACGCGGCCTTGAGCGCGGCGTTGACTTCCTCGACGGTCGTCTCTCGCGACACAATAACGGTCAGGTCGGTTGCGGAGCCGGTAGGGACCGGCACGCGGATGGCGTAGCCGTCGAGCTTGCCCTTGAGTTCGGGCAGGACCAGTCCGATTGCCTTGGCCGCGCCGGTGGAGGTGGGAACCATGTTGATGGCTGCGGCACGGGCACGGCGGAGGTCCTTGTGCGGGCCGTCCTGCAGGTTCTGGTCAGCGGTGTATGCGTGGATGGTGGTCATCAGGCCGCGCTCGATGCCAAAGGCGTCGTTGAGCACCTTGGCGAGCGGGCCGAGGCAGTTGGTGGTGCAGGAGGCGTTGGAAATGATGTGGTGAGCGGCCGGGTCGTAAAGCCCTTCGTTCACACCCATCACGATCGTGATGTCCTCGTCCGAGGCGGGGGCGGAAATCAGGACCTTCTTGGCGCCGGCATCGATGTGCTTCTGCGCATCGGCGGCCTTGGTGAAGAAACCGGTGGACTCGATCACAACGTCGACTCCGAGCTCGCCCCAGGGCAGCTTGGCGGGGTCGCGTTCGGCGAGGACCTTAACGGTCTTGCCGTCGACGACGATGTTGCCGTCCTTGACTTCGATGGTCTGGGCCAGACGGCCGCCGACGGAATCGTATTTGAAGAGGTGCGCCAGTGCTTCCGGGCTGGTGAGGTCGTTGACTGCAACGATCTCGAGGTCCGCCCCCTGGGCGAGTGCGGCGCGGAAGTAGTTGCGGCCAATACGGCCAAAGCCGTTAATACCAATACGGGTGGTCACGTTTTCAGTCTCCTTGGTGCTTTTACAAGCACGACTAGTTGAGAAGGCGCTCAAGCCAACTAACAGATCCCGCACGCCATTGGGCAGAGATGATTACCAGATCGGAGGGCGACCAGCCACATTGCTGAAGGCTAACCGCCTTCCGTGATCCATCTTACGTTTAGCTTGGCCCGCCCCCGCAAGTGCGGGGGCGGACCGTCCACAATTTGGGCCGAACGGGCCCAATTGTGAGCTTTGTTACAGCCGCATGACCTGCTACAGCGTGATCAGGCCGGTGGCGTTCTGGCGGGCGGCGTCAAAGCGCTTGGCGACGTCGGCCCAGTTCACGATGTTCCAGAAGGCCTTGACGTAGTCTGCTTTGACGTTGACGTAGTCCAGGTAGAAGGCGTGCTCCCACATGTCCAGCATCAGCAGCGGCGTGGTACCGACGGCGACGTTGCCCTGCTGATCGTAGAGCTGCTCGATCACGAGGTTTCCGCCGATCGGCTCGTAGGCCAGGAACGCCCAGCCGGAGCCCTGCAGGCCCATGGCCGCGGCGGTGAAGTGCGCCCGGAACGCGTCAAAGGAGCCGAAGGCGTCATCGATGGCGGCCGCCAGCTCGCCTTCGGGCTTGTCCCCGCCATCAGGGGAGAGGTTGTTCCAGAACACGGAGTGGTTGATGTGTCCGCCGGTGTGGAACGCAAGGTCCTTGGAGAGGCGGTTGATGTTGGCGAAGTCGCCCTTTTCGCGTGCTTCGGCCAGCTGGGCCAGGGCGTTGTTGGCGCCGGCCACGTAGGCGGCGTGGTGCTTGCTGTGGTGCAGCTCCATGATCCGCGCGGAGATGTGGGGCTCCAGCGCTGCGTAGTCATAGCTGAGGTCGGGCAGTACGTACTCGGTCACAAAATCCTCCAATGTCGTGGACTGGTTGTCCGTTTGGTAAGTCTCGGATTGTGCATCCGGATGTGTTTGCACCCGGAAGTTTCTGGATCGGGATCCAGTGGGCATAGCCTCCGGTCCGGCTGAGGTATTCCCGCTGCCCCATCTGAATTCTGCAGTTGTTTCTGAGGAGAGGCTACTCGTCAAGCATTTCCGGTGTCACATTCGCTTCCGTACCGGGGATGCCGAGGTCCTGCGCCCGTTTATCCGCCATGGCGAGCAGCCGGCGGATCCGTCCCGCGATTGCGTCCTTGGTCATCACCGGGTCCGCGAGCCGGCCCAGTTCGTCCAGGCTGGCCTGCTTGTGCGCGACCCGCAGCTCACCGGCGTACTTCAAGTGCTCCGGTACGTCGTCGCCGAGGATTTCCAGGGCCCGGTCCACGCGGGCGCCGGCAGCGACGGCGGCCTGCGCGGAACGGCGCAGGTTGGCGTCGTCGAAGTTGGCCAGCCGGTTCGCGGTGGCACGGACTTCCTTGCGCATCCGGCGCTCTTCCCAGACCATCAGCGCGTCGTGGGCGCCCATCCGGGTCAGCAGCGCGGCGATCGTGTCGCCGTCGCGGATAACCACTCGGTCCACTCCCCTGACTTCGCGGGCCTTGGCCTGGATGCCGAGCCGACGGGCGGCGCCGACGAGGGCCAGTGCGGACTCCGGGCCGGGGCAGGTGACCTCCATGGCAGAAGAGCGGCCGGGTTCGGTGAGGGATCCGTGGGCAAGGAAGGCGCCGCGCCAGACGGCCTCGGCGTCGGCCGCGGATCCATTCACCACGACCGAGGGCAGGCCGCGGACCGGGCGGCCGCGGGCGTCCAGGAGACCCGTCTGCCGGGCCAACGCTTCGCCGTCGCGGACCACACGCACCACGTAGCGGCTGCCGCGCCGCAGCCCGCCGCCGGACACAACGATGATCTCGCTCTGGTGTCCGTACACTTCGGCGATGGCTGCCCGGAGCCGGCGCGCAGTCGACGCGAGATCCACCTCGGCTTCGATCACAATCCGGCCCGAGATGATGTGCAGCCCGCCGGCGAAGCGGAGCATGGCGGACACTTCAGCCTTGCGGACCGAGGATTTCTTGATGTCCAGCCGGGACAGTTCTTCCTTGACTGATGCTGTCAGTGCCATGGCACCTTTCCTACCTGTTCCCGAAAATGTCGTGGTAAGCCGTTGCCAGCCGCAGGGGGTCGTGGATGGGCTGGCGGCGCGACGCCCCCACTTTACCCAACACCACCTCGGCGCCGAGCATCCCGGCGGCCTGTTCGAAGTCGGCGAGGTCAGCCACGGACGCCGGATCGGCCAGGACGACGTCGATCGTAAAGTCCGGCGCGTACTGCCGGAGCACCCGCAGGTGGTCGGCGGCGGACATCCCGAGGGTTTCCTTGGTGTCCGTGGCGAGGTTCATGGTCAGGCACCGGCGGGCTGCCGTGTTGCACAGCGCTTCACGCATTTCCGGCAGCAGCAGGTGCGGCAGCACGGAGGTGTACCAGGAGCCCGGGCCGAGGATGACCCAGTCGGCCAATTCGATCGCGGTGAGTGCCTCGATGCAGGCCGGGGCGTTCTCCGGCAACAGCCGGACGCTTTCCAGTGAGCCCGCGACGGCGCATTTGGCCTGCCCGGACACCGTGTGCAGCGCCGAGGTGCCGTCCGGGGCGGTGACACGGACCTGGCCCTCGATGGTCAGCGGGAGGCTGGACATCGGCAGGACCTCGCCGCGCGCGCCCAGCAGCGCACCGGCCCATTTGAGGCCCGCCACGGTGTCGCCCAGGAGTTCCCAGAGGGTCACAATCAGCAGGTTGCCCATGGCGTGCTCGTCGAGCGAGCCGCCACGGCCCTTGCCGGGTGCGAATCGGTGCTGCATCACATCCCGCCAGGTGCGGCCCCAGTCGGTGTCGTCACAGAGTGCCGAGAGTGCCATCCGCAGGTCCCCGGGGGGCAGCACGCCATACTCCTCGCGCAGCCGTCCGGAGGAGCCACCGTCATCAGCTACCGTCACGATGGCGGTCAGCTCAGAGGTCAGCAGGCGCAGCGCTGAGAGCGACGCGGCGAGGCCATGGCCGCCGCCGAGCGCGACGACGGAAGGGCCCTTATCCTGCTGGCTGCCGAACGCGGCACTGGCCGGCGGAACGAGGGGCAACGGCCCGGTGAGCAGCGCCATTATTCGCGGCCCAAGTCCCGGTGGGTGGTGGTCACGGTGACGCGCGGGTACTGCGCGAGCCGGCGGGACAGTTCGACGGCGACGGCGACGGAGCGGTGCTTGCCGCCGGTGCAGCCGACGGCAATGGTCGCGTAGTGCTTGTTCTCCCGGCGGTAGCCGTCCAGGACCGGCTCAAGAGCCAGCACGTAGCGTTCCACAAAATCGCTGACGCCTTGCGCCTTGAGCACATAGTCGCTGACGTCCTCGTCCAGCCCGGTGTGCGGGCGGAGGGCCGGCACCCAATGCGGGTTGGGAATAAAACGGGCATCTGCGACGAAGTTGGCGTCGACCGGAAGCCCGTACTTAAAACCGAAGCTCATCACGTTCAGGCGCAGGGCCACGGGTCCCGTTTCGCTGAAGAGTTCGGTGATCGCCGTCGCGAGCCCGTGCACGTTCAGCGCGGAGGTGTCCAGCACAATGTCGGCAGAGGTTCGCAGTTCGTGGAGCAGTTCGCGTTCCGCGGCGATGCCGTCAAGGATCCTGCCGCCGGCCTGGAGCGGGTGCGGACGCCGGCCCTGCTCGAAGCGGCGGACCAGGACGTCGTCGTTGGCATCGAGGAACAGGACCCGGAACCCGACGCCGCTGGCTTCCAGGTTCCGCAGGGCCGAACGGATGTCGGCGAACAGCTCCTTGCTCCGGACATCCATCACAACAGCAAGCTTGGAAATAGAACCCGGGGCGTGGGAGACAATTTCCGCGAGGGTGCCGAGCATCTGCGGGGGGAGGTTCTCCACGACGTACCAGCCGTGGTCCTCCAGGGCGTCCGCAGCAGTGCTCCGGCCGGCTCCGGACATGCCCGTCACGACAAGAAGTTCCGCCTCAACGGGCTTTACCGGTGTCATGCCGTCCGGCTCTGTACCGGATCCTGCCGTCGACTCTGCCATCAGTGAAGCCCCGTTCTGCTGTGCTGTTGTGCGCTGCCTCTTCAAGGGTGGCGGCCGCGCAGTGTTCCGTCGCGGCCCGCCTCATCCCAAGTCCTAACCCTAGCTAAGTTTGCCGGCGCTAGCTAAGTGTCCAGGATTTCACCGGTGGTCATGTTGACCGCGGGCACTGTGGCGTTCTCGACGTCGGCGGAGAAGTGCCGCACGATCGCCTCAGCCAGGGACGGACCGATCCCCTTGGCCCCGGTCAGTTCCTCGATGTTGGCCGCCTTGATGCTCTTCACCGAGCCGAACCGGGCGAGCAACGCCTTGCGTTTGGAGTCACCGAGGCCGGGCACACCGTCGAGCGCGGAGACGGTCATCGCCTTGCCGCGCTTTTGCCGGTGGAAGGAAATCGCGAAACGGTGCGCTTCGTCCCTGATGCGTTGCAGCAGATACAGCCCGGCGGAGGCCCGCGGCAGGATCACCGGGAAGTCACTGTCCGGCAACCAGACTTCCTCGAGCCTTTTGGCTAGGCCGACAACGTACACGTCGTCGATGCCCAGCTCGGCCAGGGCCCGGGCGGCCGCGTTGACCTGGGGCTTGCCGCCGTCGACGACGACCAGGTTGGGCGGGTAGGCAAATTTGGTTCGCGGCGCCGGAGTGGTGGTATCCGCCACCGTGGTCCCGGCCGCCGGGGCGACGGCGGCGTCTGCCACAGCGTTCAGCAGCGCCTGGTGTCCGGGTTGCCGGGCCGCGTCTGCCTGGACCGCTTTCTCCTGCAGATAGTTCCGGAAGCGCCGGGTGAGAACGTCATGCATGGCGGCAGTGTCGTCAGTTGCGGCGGCGCCGGTGACGGAGAACTTCCGGTACTCGGACTTCTTCGGCAGGCCGTCTTCCACCACCACCATGGAACCAACAACGTTGGTGCCCTGGACGTGCGAGATGTCGTAGCATTCGATCCGCAGCAGCGCGATCGGCAGATCCAACGCCTCCTGCAGTTCCTGCAGGGCCTGGGAACGCATGGTCAGGTCCCCCGCGCGCCGTGATTTGTGCAGTTTGAGGGCATGCTCGGCGTTCTCCCGGACGGTGGACAGCAGCGCGGCCTTGTCGCCGCGCTGCGGGACACGGACGTCCACCCGGGCCCCGCGCAGCCCGCTGAGCCACTGTGCCAGTTCGGCGGCGTTGCTGGGCTCCGTCGCGACGAGGACCTCCCGCGGCAGCCTGCCCTGCAGTCCTGCTTCCTCGCCGTAGACCTGCTGGAGCAAATGCTCCACCAGGTCCGGGGTGGTGGTGTCCTCGACCTTTTCCACCACCCAGCCGCGCTGACCGCGGATCCGGCCGCCCCGGACGTGGAAGACCTGCACGGCCGCTTCGAGCTCATCCTCGTGCAGGGCAAAAACGTCGGCGTCGGTATCCTCGGCCAGGACCACTGCGTTGCGTTCAAAGACCTTTTTCAGCGCAACGATGTCGTCCCGGATCCGGGCAGCCCGCTCGTAGTCCAGTTCCGCGACCGCCGCAGCCATGTCTTTCTCGAGCCGCGTCACGAAGGGTTTGGCTTCGCCGCCCATAAAGGAGCAGAAGTCCTCGGCCAGCGCGCGGTGGTCTTCGGCCGAGATGCGCCCGACACAGGGTGCCGCGCACTTGTCGATGTAGCCAAGCAGGCACGGCCTGCCGCTGGCTTCGGCCCGTTTCAGGACGCCGGGGCTGCAGCTGCGGACCGGGAAAACTCGCAGCAGGGTGTCCATGGTGTCCCGGATGGCGCCCGCGGTGTAGGGGCCGAAGTAGCGGGTCCCCTTGCGGCGCTCGCCACGCAGGACCTGCACCCGGGGGTATTTCTCCGCCATCGATACGGCGAGATACGGGTAGCTCTTGTCATCCCGGAACATGACATTGAACCGGGGTTTGAATTCCTTGATCCAGGTGTACTCCAGCTGGAGGGATTCAAGTTCGCTGCCGACGACTGTCCACTCGACACTGCTCGCGGTATGCACCATCGCATATGTCTTAGGCAGCAGGCCGGCCGGGTTGGCGAAGTAGGAGTTCAGCCGCGAGCGGAGGTTCTTGGCCTTGCCGACGTAGATGACCCGGCCGTGCGGGTCGCGGAAGCGGTAAACGCCCGGATTGGTCGGAATCTCACCTGTCTGGGGTCGGTAACCCGCTGGATCTGCCACGATTCCAGTCTACTGAGCCTGCAGCAGTGCCCTTGACGGCTGCGCTAGTCCACTGCCTTGCTCTGGTTGTAGCTGGTGGAACGTTCCTGGCCGCTGAGTTCGGCGATCGCGTCCATAATGCGGTCGGTGGCCTGCCGGCGGGCCGGCAGGGAGTGGTCCGGTCCGGTTTTGTCGAAATACATCGGTTCGCCGACCCTCATGGTGAAGTGCTGCGGCTTGACCGACTTGCTGTCCGCCGGCTGCAGGTGCTCGGTGCCGATCAGCCCCACCGGGAGCACCGGGGCGCCGGTGGTCAAGGCAAGCCACCCCACGCCGGTGCGGCCGCGGTAAAGAATTCCGTCGCGGGAGCGGGTGCCCTCCGGGTAAATACCGATGCCCTTGCCGGAGTCCAGGATTTCCAGCAGCGTTTTGAGCGCCTGGACGCTGGCTGCCTGCTCGCCCCGTTCCACCGGGATCGAGCCAACGGCTTCGAAGAAGGACTTCATGACCTTGCCTTTGACTCCGCCGGTGGTGAAGTACTCGGCTTTGGCAAAGAAGGCGACCGGGCGGGGCATCAGCGCCTGGACGATCACGCTGTCCAGGAACGAGAGGTGGTTGGGGGCCACGATGAAGGGACCGTGCTTGGGCACGTTCTCAAGTCCGATGACCGTCGGCCGGCAGGTCGAGGTCACCAGACCCCGGGTGGTCCAGCGGATTGCATCAAACATTGCCATCGGTGCACACCTCGTTTACAGCGTCGTTCGTCAGGTTCGGGTTCACGGCAACCGGGTCCAGCGGCTCCGGATTCACGGCGGTGTCCCGCCGGGTAATGCTCCCGTAGAGTTCGGCGCTGCTGTGCACAACCTCCACGGCGCCGGCAGTGTTCAGTTCCCCAGCCGGAGCGAATCCCCAGCCTACGCCGATACAGTCAAGGCCGTTGGCAGCGGCGCCGGCAACGTCCTGGGCACGGTCCCCCACCATCACGGCACCGCGGGTGTCCAGGCCACGGCCGGAGAAATCCGAGAGCGCCGCGGCAACGATCGATTTCTTCCCCGACTGGGTCCCGGCTGCCGCTGCCTCATCCGCGGCCGAGCCTCGGATGGTGAGGAACAGGCCGGCAATCCCGTGGTGCTCCAGCACTGTCCGGGCCAGGCCCTCGGGTTTCTGGGTGGCGACGGCGATGGGCCGGCCTGCGCCGGCAAAGGTTTCCAGCAGCGCGCGAATACCGGGATAGAGCCGGCTTTGGGCGATGCCGGTGGCCAGATAGTGCGCACGGTAGATGCGGATGGCGTCGTCCAGTTGACCGGCAGGCACCCCGGCGATTTCGGTGAGCGAATGGCTGAGTTTGGGGCCAATCATGGCATCCATTCGGGCTTTACCCGGAATGCGGAGTCCGAGCTCTGTAAGGGCCGCCGCGATTCCGTCCGATATTCCGTGCACCGGATCGACAAGAGTGCCGTCCAGGTCGAAAATCACGGGCACTGTTGTTTGGGTCACCGGCTTAGTTTCTCACGAGTCTCCCGATGCCAGAAACCCGTATGCCCCGAAAGGAATGTATCCGACGCGGCAAGGCCGGCGCTTCGGTGGAAGCACCGGCCCCGGCCGGCTTCAGGCCAGAATGTCGGCCAGGAAGGCCGCGGTATGGCTTTGGGTGGACTTTGCCACCTGTTCCGGTGTTCCGGAAGCTACAATTCGGCCACCGCCGGACCCTCCGTCCGGGCCCAGGTCGACGATCCAGTCAGCGCTTTTAATTACATCGAGGTTGTGCTCGATGGTGATGACGGTGTTGCCCTTGTCCACGAGGCCCTGCAGGACCAGCAGCAGTTTCCGGATGTCCTCGAAGTGCAGCCCTGTGGTGGGTTCGTCAAGGACGTAGATGCTGCGGCCGTTGGAGCGCTTCTGCAGTTCGGCTGCCAGCTTCACCCGCTGGGCCTCGCCGCCGGAGAGTGTCGTCGCGGGCTGCCCCAGCCGGACATAGCCGAGCCCGACGTCGACGAGGGTGCTCAGGTGGCGGGCAATCGGCGAGAACGCCGCGAAGAATTCGGCGCCTTCCTCGATGGGCATGTTCAGTACGTCGGCGATCGTTTTGCCCTTGTAGTGGACTTCCAGGGTTTCGCGGTTGTACCGGGCGCCGTGGCACACCTCGCAGGGTACGTAGACGTCCGGCAGGAAGTTCATTTCGATCTTCAGCGTGCCGTCACCGGAGCAAGCCTCGCAGCGGCCGCCCTTGACGTTGAAGGAGAACCGGCCCGGCAGGTAGCCGCGCACCTTGGCCTCAGTGGTGTCCGCGAAAAGCTTGCGGATATTGTCGAAAACGCCAGTGTAGGTGGCTGGGTTGGACCGCGGTGTGCGGCCGATGGGGCTCTGATCGACGTGGACCACCTTGTCGAGATGCTCGAGGCCCTGGATGGACTTATGCCGTCCGGCCACCTGTTTGGCGCCGTTGAGCTTGTTGGCCAGGACCTTGTACAGGATCTCGTTTACCAGGGTGGACTTGCCGGAGCCGCTGACGCCGGTCACCGCGGTGAACAGACCCAGCGGGAACGTAGCGTCAACGTTCAGGAGGTTGTGCTCCTTGGCGCCGACGACCTTAAGCTCACGCTTTTTGTCGTACTTTCGCCGCTTTTTCGGGACTTCGATCCGCTTCCGGCCGGAGAGGTAGTCACCGGTGAGTGACTCGGTGTTCTCGAGCAGCCCCTGATAGGAACCGGAGTGCACCACCATGCCGCCGTGCTCGCCGGCGCCGGGTCCGATATCGACCACCCAGTCGGCCTCCTGGATGGTGTCCTCGTCGTGTTCGACCACAATCAGGGTGTTGCCGAGGTCCCGCAGCCGGGTGAGTGTCTCGATCAGGCGCCGGTTATCCCGCTGGTGCAGGCCGATGGAAGGCTCGTCCAGGACGTAAAGGACACCCACCAGGCCGGAACCGATCTGGGTGGCCAGCCGGATCCGCTGGGCTTCGCCGCCGGAGAGAGTGCCGGACGCCCGCTCCAGGTTCAAATACTCCAGGCCGACGTCGAGCAGGAAGGTGAGCCGGGCCTGGATCTCCTTAAGGACCTGGTTGGCAATCTGGGCCTCCCGTCCGGTCAGCACCAGGTTGTCCAGGAAATAGGCGCAGTCGCGCATTGGCAACGCGGCGACCGCGGCAATGGACTTGCCGTTGATCAGCACCGAGAGCGAGGCCGGGTTCAGGCGTGCACCGTTGCAGACCGGGCACGGAATCTGCCGCATGTACTCCTCGTAACGGTCCCGGGCCTTGTCCGAGTCCGTTTCGAGGTGCTTGCGGTGGACGTACTGGATGACGCCTTCGAAGCCTGTGCTGTATTTGCGTTCCCGGCCGAAACGGTTGCGGTACTGCACCACCACTTTGTGGTCCTTGCCGTGCAGCACGGTCTGGCGGGTGTCCTCGGAGAGCTTGTCCCACGGGGTTTTCATGGAGAAACCCAGTTCCTTGGCGAGTCCGCCGAGCAGCCGGTTCCAGTACTCCGTGGTTGCCGTGCCGAGCGACCACGGAGCGATGGCACCCTCCGCCAGGGACAACTCCCCGTTCGGGATGATCAGTTCCTCATCGACCTCGAGCTTCGTGCCGATGCCGCTGCAGGCCGAGCACGCACCGAAAGGATTGTTAAAGGAAAAGGAGCGGGGTTCGATCTCATCGATCGCCAGGGGGTGCTCATTTGGGCAGGCGAGGTGTTCGGAGAACGCCCGGACCCGCTCCGGGTCGTCAGCTTCGAGGTCGACGAACTCGGCGAGGATCCTGCCCTCGGCAAGGCCCAAGGCAGTTTCCACCGAGTCCGTGAGGCGCTGGCTGATGCCGTCCTTGACCACAAGGCGATCCACCACCACCTCGATGGTGTGTTTGAACTGTTTGCCCAGCTTGGGCGGGTCGCTGAGTTGGATCAGCGTGTCATCGACCCGGGCACGCGAGTATCCCTTGGCGGTGAGCTCCTTGAACAATTCGACGAATTCGCCCTTGCGGCCCCGGACAACCGGTGCCAGGACCTGGAAGCGGGTGCCTTCCGGCAGCTCCAGGAGCTGGTCCACGATCTGCTGCGGGGTTTGCTTCGCGACGGGCTCCCCGCAGATGGGGCAGTGTGGGCGGCCAACGCGGGCCCACAGGAGCCGCATGTAGTCGTAGATTTCGGTGATGGTACCCACCGTGGAGCGCGGGTTTTTGCTGGTGGACTTCTGGTCGATGGACACCGCGGGCGAGAGGCCCTCGATGAAGTCGACGTCGGGCTTGTCCACCTGGCCGAGGAACTGCCTGGCGTAGGCGGAGAGGGATTCGACGTAGCGGCGTTGGCCTTCGGCAAAAATAGTGTCGAACGCCAGGGACGACTTGCCCGAGCCGGAGAGGCCGGTAAAAACGATCATGGAGTCGCGGGGCAGGTCCAGGTCCACGTTGCGCAGATTATGCTCGCGCGCGCCTTTGACCACCAGCCGCGACATGTCCGGACGCTTCACCGCGGGGCGCGCATCGTCTGCGCGGCCCGGTTTTGCGGACTCCGTCGGGAGGACTGCGGACTGGGAATCTACGGCTGGATCGTCAGCTACGGCTTTAGGCACGCTACCAATGCTAATCGAAAACTTCTTCGAAGATCCATTTCCGGGGCGCCCCGTGCCGCGAAATCCCGCGCGGCAACTTAGCGCCGGTCCTAGGAGCGGTCGTACGCGGCGGCGAGCAGCTGCACGGCCTCGGCGAAGCTGGCGCCCTGGGCTTTCGCGGCATCGGCGAACCCGGCAGCCACAGCGGAGAGCGAGCTCCAGGCTTCGTCCCGTGCGCACATCACAGTGCCGTTTCGGCCCCGGGTGACCACAACGCCGGCGGCCTCGAGTTCCTTGTAGGCGCGGGCCACGGTATGGGGTGCGACCCCCAGCTCGCCGGCAAGGCTGCGGACGGCAGGGAGCTTGGTCCCGGGCGCCAGCGCGCCGTTGTCGGCCCGTTCAATAATGTTGAGCCGGAGCTGATCAAACAACGGGACCGTGCTGCCGGGGTTGGGCCGCCAGGCACCGGGAAAGGGGACCGTCGATGCGTCCGTGGGGGTCACTGTCCGGGCTCCCGGCCGGAGGTGGCCTGTTCGCGGCGGGCGAACTGTGCCTTATACAGTTTCAGGTACATCCCACCCCTGGAGATGAGTTGGCGGTGGGTTCCTTGTTCAACGATCCGTCCTTGATCCATGACCAGAATTAGATCAGCGTCGCGCACGGTGGACAAGCGGTGGGCAATCACGAAGCTGGTGCGTCCCT
The DNA here is from genome assembly GCF_040547075.1 of Arthrobacter sp. UYCu512. Taxonomy (NCBI): domain Bacteria; kingdom Bacillati; phylum Actinomycetota; class Actinomycetes; order Micrococcales; family Micrococcaceae; genus Arthrobacter; species Arthrobacter sp. UYCu512. Next base: position 81,496 of record NZ_JBEPPA010000008.1, on the reverse strand, counting down.
GCCTGAGGCCGCGCATCGCCCGGCGGATCTGGACTTCGGTGCGGCTATCCACCGAGCTGGTCGCCTCGTCCAGGACCAGGATGCTGCGCCTGGCGAGTTGCGCACGGGCAATCGAAATCAGCTGGCGCTGTCCGCGGCTGAGCGAGTCTCCGTCGTTGCCGAGCATCGTGTCGTACCCCTCAGGCAGCGCCCGGACGAACTGGTCAACATGGCTGGCCTGAGCAGCGGCAATCACTGCGGCATCGCCCGCGCCGGGGCGGCCGTATTCGATGTTCTCCCGGATGCTGCCGGTGAAGAGCCAGGAGTCCTGCAACACGGTCCCGAACCTGGCCCGCAGTTCGTCGCGTGTCAGTTCCGCGATATCCGTGCCGTCGACAGTAATCCGGCCCGAATCGAGTTCGTTGAAGCGCATAAGCAGGTTCACCACAGTGGTCTTGCCGGCTCCGGTATGGCCAACAATTGCCACGGTCTGGCCGGGTTCCACGGTAAAACTCAGATCCTGGACCACCGGTGAACCGGGCCGGTAACCGAACGTCACACGCTCAAACGTGACCCGGCCCGCGGCATGGGGCGGCGCAATTCCGGCCCCGTGCCGGCCCGGGTCCGGGTCCGGCGGGATCTCCGGTGCATCCAGGAGGTCAAAGACCCGCCCGGCCGAGACCAGGCAGGACTGCAGCAGGGTCAGCATGCCGCCAATCTGCCCCATCGGTTGGCTGAAGAGCCTGCTGAATTGGATGAAGGCCTGAAGGCCGCCAATCGTCATGGCCCCGGACAGCACCTGAAGCGCCCCGACGACGGCGACGGCGATGTAGTTGAGGTTGGAGACCAGGACCATCAGCGGCTGAACGACGCCGGACACGTACTGGGCGCGTGCGCCCGCGCGGCACAATCGGTCGTTGGCGTCCCTGAAACTGGACGCAGCTGCCTCCTGCCGGCCAAAGGCCTTGATCACCTCATGTCCGGTGAATAGCTCCTCGAGTTGTGCGTGCAGCTCCCCGGTGCTGCTCCATTGCTCAGTGAAATGGCCCTGTGACTTCCGGGCCACCAGGACGGTGATGAGGGTCGACACCGGGACGGACACCAGCGCGATCACTGCCAGCACCGGGGAGATCCACAGCATCATGCCCAGCGCCCCGGAGAGCATCAACAGCGACATAATGAGCTGGTTGGGCAGCTGGTTGAGCGCCTGGGCAATGTTGTCGACGTCGTTGGTGGCTCGGCTCAGAACGTCGCCACGGTGCTGCTCGTCGAAGTGGCCCGACGGCAGGACGTGCAGTTTGACCTCCACCGAGGCACGCAGCCCGCTGCTGAGTCGCTGCGCGGCAACGGCCGTCAGGGTGCCCTGGATCCAACTGAAGGCCGAGGCCCCCAGATACATCAGCGAGACCTCCGCCAGCAGGGCAGCCAGCTGATCCTGGTCGAAGGTTCCGCCGGTGACGCCAGCAACAACGACGTCGGTGGCGTCGCCGAGGACTTTGGGCGCCAGCACGTTGAGCACCACAAATGCGCAGGTGGCAGCGAGGACGCCTGCCATCAGCAACCTCGACGGGCGGAGCAGCCCGAGTAGCCGCCCTGCCGTGCGCCAGCGAAGCCGGCCGGCGCCCGGGGTCGTTCCGGGAGGCGCTGACGGGAGGGCAGCGCGCCGGCCGTCCGGTTGTGTGTCCAGCACGGGTTGCTCTGTGGTCCCGCCGGCGGCGGGAGTGCCGGTCCCGGCGTCGGGGGGCGGCTCCGGCTTCACGGGGTCTCCTCAAGCAACAGCTGGGAGGCTGCGATCTCCTGGTAGCTCGGCGAGGACTCCATCAGCTGCTGATGTGTTCCCTGTGCCACGAGCCGGCCGTCCTCGAGGACAAGGATCAGCCCTGCGTCCTCGATCGTGGCAACACGTTCGGCCACGATCAGGACAGTGGCCGAATGCAGCAGCGGCGCCATCGCCTGTCGGAGCCGGGTGTCCGTACCGTAGTCCAACGCCGAGAAACTGTCATCAAACACGTACACCGCCGAACGCCGGAGCAGAGCCCGGGCGATGCAAAGCCGCTGCCGCTGGCCGCCGGAAAAATTCGTTCCGCCCTCCGTCACCGGTGCCTGCAGCCCCTGCGGCAGCCGCCGGACAAAAGCACCGGCCTGCGCATTCCCCAGTACCTGCCAGAGTTCCTCGTCCGTGGCTGCCGGCGCGGCCATTCTCAGGTTCTCGGCAAGCGTCCCGGAGAACAGGTAGGAGTGCTGGGGAACGAAGGCTATCAGGCTGCGCAGCGTCGCCAGGGACAGCCCGCGGACTTCGGATCCGCCGATGCTGATCGTCCCGGCGGTGGCATCCAGGAACCTTGGCAGCAGGTTCAGCAGGGTGCTCTTACCGCTGCCGGTGGCGCCGATGACCGCCGTGACGGTTCCGGGAAGGGCTGTGAAGCTGACACCGTCAAGGACGGGGACCTCAGCCCCCGGGTATGCGAAGGAGACGTTTCGGAACTCCACGGTGTTGCCCACCGGCGCGGCTCCCGCCGGGCCGTCCGTGATCGCTGGCACCGTGTCGAGGACAGCCTGGATTCGTTCGGCGCAGGCAGCCGCGCGGGGAGCAGTCATCACAACGTACATCGCCATCATGATCGCGATCAGGATCTGCAGGATGTAGGCGATGAAGGCCGTCACGGCTCCCAGCCGCATTTCTCCGGACTGGATGCGGTGCCCGCCGAACCAAACCACACCAACTGAGGAGAGATTCACCACGAGCATTATCAGCGGCATCATCCCGGCGACCAGCAACGCGGAGCTCAGGTTGTTCCGGGTCAACTCCTTGTTTGCCCCTTCGAAGCGCCGGATCTCATGCGCCTGCCTGACGAATCCGCGGATAACGCTGGCGCCGATGATCTGCTCGCGCAGCACCCGGCCGATCCGGTCGATGAGCTCCTGGCCCTGCCGGTAGAGCGGAACGAGGCGGCGCACGATCAGGACCATAATGACCGCAAGCACCGGAATCACCGCGACGACGATGCCGGAGAGCGCAATGTCCTGGTGGACGGCGAGCACCATGCCGCCGATGAAAATGGCCGGTGCCGCGATCAGCATCGTGAACACAAGAACCATGAGGTTTTGCACCTGTGCGACGTCGTTTGTGGCCCGGGTCACAAGGCTGGCGGCCCCGAACTCGCCGATTTCCTGCGAGGACAGGGATTGTACTTTTACAAACAGCTCTTCCCGCAGTTTCCGGCCAAGTTCCATAGCCGTGACAGCGCCCAGGTAGCCGGCGCCGATTGCAGCTACCACCTGGACGCCGGCAATCGCCGCCATCCAGGACCCTAACCGCAGGATCTCCGGGACATTTCCGCGGACGATTCCGTTGTCGATAATGGCGGCGTTCAGGGTAGGAAGGAGGAGGCTGGCAGTCGTCTGCACGAGCTGCAGGGCCACAATTGCCAAGACGGAACCTTTATGGGCTCCCAGAATGCGTCGTGTCAGGCCAATAAGCACCGAACCTCCATCGCTAGCTCGGGGCGCCGATCGGGATATTTCAAGGCAGCTGCCCCCTGGCCGCCCCGCCATTGTAACCACGCTCACACTGTGCTCGAGTGTAACCCGGTGCCCGGCTGCCCGATGGGCCGCCCGCCAGGGCCGGTCATCCCGGGGTGCGGGCCACAGCGAAAATCCGGCGAAACCCGAACACTGTGCCGTGCGGGCCGGCAGGATAGGCCCGGGCCAGCAGTGCGGAGTAGTCGGCTTCGAAAGCACGGGCATCGGCGGCGGACAGTGCGGCCAGGACGGGCCGCAGCCCGGTCCCGCGCACCCATTCGAGCACCGGGTCCGGGCCGGGAAGGAGCTGCAGGTAAGTGGTCTCCCACACGTCCGCCGCACAGCCGGCGTCGAGCATGATGTTCAGGTATTCTTCCGGGCGGCCCACTGCGTCCGCGTGGCGCAGCACACCGGCGAGCCGGCCCGACCATGTCACCGATTCCGCCAGGCCGCGCATCAGCGTGTGCGAAGGCGAGCGGAAATTCCCGGGCACCTGCAGCGCGAACCAGGCGCCGGGCTTGAGCGCGGCGAGCCAGCGGGCCAGCAGGTCCCGGTGGTCCGGAACCCATTGCAGCGCGGCGTTGGTCACCACCACGTCGGTGTCATCGGAAGGCATCCAGCTGGCAATGTCCGCGTGGCTGAAAGAGAGATTCGGCAGCGGCTCCGCAGCGGAATCGGACCGGGCCAGCATCTCCGCAGAGGAGTCCAGGCCGGTCACCTGCGCCATAGGCCAGCGCCGGGCGAGGGCGGCGGTCAGGGCCCCGGAGCCGCAGCCGAGGTCAACGACGTTCCGGGGGAGCATCCGCATGGATCCGGGCAGTCAGGTCAAAGTACGGCCGGTCACGGTACTCCCCGAACTTCGCGTACTTGGCGGGATCCCATTTCACTGCGTTCCTCCAGACACCGGCAACGATGCGCCGTGCGAAGCCTAACCCCGGCCCGGGCAGCAGCCCAAGAGGTGTCCGGCCCGGCTCCGCGGCGCCGGACACTAAGCTGGGAGGCAATGAAACTTGTTGATCAGCTCCCCGCCCCGGCCGCCCGGGTCCCAGGCCGGACCGGCCTTGACCCGGACGAGCTTTACACCCGCTTTGTCGAGTGGACCGAAACCCGCGGGCTGGCCCTGTACACCGCTCAGGACGAAGCCGTGATGGAGCTTGCCTCCGGCGCCAACGTGATCCTGGCAACCCCCACCGGATCCGGAAAGTCCCTCGTCGCGATCGCGGTTCACTTCCAGGCCATGGCCCGCGGCCAGCGCAGCTACTACACGGCCCCGATCAAGGCCTTGGTCTCGGAGAAGTTCTTCGCACTGTGCGATATTTTCGGCGCCGAGAATGTCGGTATGATCACCGGCGACTCCGGCGTTAACCAGGACGCCCCCATTATTTGCTGCACGGCGGAGATCCTGGCCAACATCGCCCTCCGCGAAGGGGCCGACGCCGAGCTCGGCGCCGTGATCATGGACGAGTTCCACTTTTACTCCGACCCGCAGCGCGGCTGGGCCTGGCAGGTCCCGCTGCTGGAACTCCCCCAGGCGCAGTTCTTGTTGATGTCCGCCACGCTTGGCGACGTTAGCCGCTTCGAAGCCGGAATCACCGCGCTGACCGGACGCCCGACGACGACCGTCAGCTCGGTGGAGCGGCCCATCCCGCTGCACTATTACTACGAGCAGACACCTGTACACGAGACGCTCGAAGAACTCCTTGCCACTAAGCAGGTGCCCGTATATGTGGTGCACTTCAGCCAGGTGGAGGCGATCGACCGGGCCCAGAACCTGATGAGCGTCAACGTCTGCAGCCGCGAGGAAAAGGACAAAATCGCCGAGCTGATCGCCGGCTTCCGCTTTGCCGCCGGCTTCGGCAAGACCCTCAACCGGCTGGTCCGGCACGGGATCGGCGTCCATCACGCCGGTATGCTGCCCAAGTACCGCCGGCTGGTGGAGCAGCTCGCGCAGGCCGGGCTGCTTAAGGTCATCTGCGGCACCGACACGCTCGGCGTTGGCATCAACGTCCCCATCCGCACCGTGCTGCTGACCGCGCTGAGCAAGTACGACGGCGTCCGAACCCGGCTGCTGAATTCCCGGGAATTCCACCAGATCGCCGGCCGCGCCGGGCGGGCCGGTTACGACACGGCGGGGACCGTGGTGGTCCAGGCGCCCGAGCATGTCACGGAGAACGTCAAGGCCATGGCCAAAGCCACGGCCAAGTTCGGGGACGATCAAAAGAAGCTCCGGCAGGTGGTTAAGAAGAAGCCGCCGGAAGGCTTTGTCTCCTGGGGCGAACCGACTTACAAGCGCCTGGTGGAATCCGTCCCGGATCCGCTGACATCCAGTTTCTCCGTGACCCATTCGATGTTGATGAACCTGATGGAGCGGCCGGGCGACCCGTTCCAGGCCGCCCGCCGGCTGCTCACCGAGAACCACGAGACCCGGTCCTCCCAGCTGCAGCTGATGAAAAGGGCGCTTGGGATCTACCGGGAGCTCCTGGCTGCAGGAGTGGTGGAACGGATCCCGGTTCAGGAGCAGGGACCCGATGGCCGCACCGTCCGGCTGACCGTCCACCTGCAGGCCAACTTCGCGCTGAACCAGCCGCTGTCCCCGTTCGCCCTCGCGGCACTGGAGCTGCTGGATCCGGAGTCGCCGTCGTACGCCCTGGACGTGGTGTCAGTCATTGAGTCGACGCTGGAGAAACCCCGTCAAATCCTCTCAGCGCAACTGAAGAAAGCGCGCGGCGAGGCCGTCGCGGCGATGAAGGCCGACGGAATCGACTACGACCAGCGCATGGCGATGCTCGACGAGGTCAGTTACCCGCAGCCGCTCGGGGAGCTGCTCGGGGAGGCGTTCGATGTTTACCGCCGGGCCGCCCCGTGGATCGGCGACTTTGAACTGGCGCCCAAATCGATCGTCCGGGACATGTACCAGCGGGCCATGAACTTTGGCGAGTTTGTCCAGTTCTACGGGCTGGCCCGCTCGGAGGGGATTGTGCTGCGCTACCTGGCCGACGGATTCAAGGCGTTGCGCCAGACGGTCCCCCAGGACGCCCTCCGCGAGGACCTCGAGGACTTCATCGCGTGGCTCGGCGAGCTGGTCCGGCAGGTTGATTCCAGCCTGCTCGACGAGTGGGAGGAGCTCACCTCCGGCAAGGCGCCAACACCTCACGATGCTCCGCCGCCACCGCCGCCGTCGCTGACCTCCAACGTGCGGGCCTTCCGGGTAATGGTCCGCAACGAGATGTTCCGCCGGGTGGAGCTCTTCGCAGATGAGGACGCTACCGCCCTGGCCGGGCTCGATTCCGGCTCCGGTTGGGACTTCGAACGCTGGGAGGACGCGCTGGACGACTACTTCGACGAACATAACGATATCGGCACCGGCCCGGATGCCCGCGGTCCCGGCCTGCTAATGATCACCGAAGAGCCCGCGCTGTGGAAGGTCCGGCAAATCTTCGACGATCCAGCCGGCAATCATGACTGGGGCATCTCAGCCGAGGTTGACCTTGCCGCCTCGGATGAGACCGGCACCGCCGTCGTGCGCGTGACGGACGTCAACCGGCTCTAAGCGGCCCTAGTAAACTCGAATAATGAGTCTAATCCGGCCCGCGACGGCAAACGATGTCCCCGCAATCCTGCAGATGATCCATGACCTGGCTCTCTACGAGAAGGAGCCGGACGCCGTCCGGAACACCCCGGAGATGCTGGGCGAGGCCTTGTTTGGCGAGAACCCGCGGGTGTTCGCCGCCATGGCTGAGAACGAGACCGGTGAGGTGCGGGGGTTCGCCCTCTGGTTCCTGAATTACTCCACGTGGGAGGGTGTCCACGGCATCTATCTCGAGGACCTGTATGTGCGCCCGGAGGCACGCGGCGAAGGCCACGGCAAGGCGCTCCTGCGGCACCTGGCTGAGACCGCCGTCGCACGCGGCTACGCCCGCGTCGAATGGAGCGTCCTCGACTGGAACGAGCCCTCGATCAATTTCTACAAAAAACTCGGCGCACACCCGATGGAGGAATGGTCCACGTTCCGGCTCACCGGTGAAGCGCTGGAGGCCTTTGCCGGCGCCAGCAAGGCCCGGGCCCGTGGCTGACCGGTCGGTTGCTGGCCGGCCTGTTGCTGCTGGACGGCCTGCGGCCGACCTGCCCATGACCGGTTCCGGTGCCGCGGACCTGCTGGCGGCCGCACGGCCGACTGTCCCGCACACCATCAAGTCGCGGCACGCCTACCGCGGGATGCGCACGGCGGAGCACTACTTCGAAGTGCCGCTGGACCACTTCGGCGCTGGCGGCCCGGCCGGCGAGACCATCACCGTCTTCGCCCGCGAGTACGTCTCCGCGGACCACAGCGAGGAAGCCGCCGCCCAGCTCCCGTGGCTGCTGTACCTGCAGGGCGGGCCGGGCGGGCGCGGAAACCGGCTTCCCGCGCTGGGCGGCTGGAGCAAGGCCGCCGCCAGGGACTTCCGGATCCTGATGCTTGACCAGCGCGGCACCGGGCTGTCCTCCGCGATAGACCGTAAGACACTTCCACTGCGCGGCAGCGACGCCGATCAGGCGCACTACCTCAGCTATTTCCGCGCTGACTCGATCGTCGCCGACGCCGAGTCCATCCGGCTTGCCCTGGGGTCGGGACCGTGGACGATCTACGGTCAGAGCTACGGTGGCTTCTGCGCCCTCAGCTATCTTTCCTTCGCTCCGGAGGGCCTGCGGGAGGCCCTGATTACGGGCGGCCTGGGCCCGCTCTCCGGACCCGCGGACCGGGTGTACCAAAAAACCTTCGGGCGGGTGGCGGCCCGCAACGCCGAGTATTTCGGCAGGTATCCGGAGGACCGGGCAGCGGTCAGCCGGATTGCCCGGCACCTTCGTGAGACGGCGGAGTTGCTGCCCGACGGCAAACGCCTGACCGTGGAACGTTTCCAGATGGTCGGGTCATTTTTGGGCGGAAACACCAGGGTGGACGCCCTGCATCACCTGCTGGAGGACGCTTTCGTCGGCACACCCGCCGGCGAGCGGCTTTCGGATGCCTTCCTGGAGCAGGTCCGCGGGCTGGTGTCCCGGTCCGCCAACCCGCTGTACGCGCTGATGCACGAATCAATTTATGGCCAGGGTGAGTCCACCGACTGGGCCGCCTGGCGTGTCCTGCAGGACTTCCCGGAGTTCTCCCCGGAGGCCCCCGAGCCGTTGCTGACCGGTGAAATGGTCTACCCCTGGTACTTCGAGCAGGATCCCGCACTACGGCCGCTGCGGAACATTGCCCGGCTGCTCGCCGAAAAGGACGACTGGCCACGGCTCTATGATGCCGAACGGCTCGCTCTGAACAGCGTGCCAGTGGCGGCCGCCGTCTACACGGACGATATCTATGTTGACCGTGGGCTTTCGCTGGAGACCGCGGCTGCTGTCCGCGGACTGCAGGTTTGGGAGTCCGCGGACTTCCACCACGACGGTATTGCGGACGACGGCGAGGGTATCTTCGGCCGACTCCTGGGCCTGACCCGCTCCGTCAGGCCCTAACCCGGCGGTTTTTGCTGCACCGCAGGGTTAGGGCGCCGTCAGGCGGCGCGCACGCATGGCGGCGAGGGAGCCGACGGTGAACACCACCGCGGCGACGGCGGCCGCCGCCAGGTTGAGGCCCCGGTAGCCAACTCCACTCATCAGCAGCCCGGAGAAGCCGGCCCCGACAGCGCCGGCGACCCCCATCATCGTGTCCGAGACACCCTGGACGAGGACGCGGTCACCGGCGTGGACGCTTTCGGCCAGCAGGGTTGAACCCGCGATCGTGGCAGCGGACCAGCCCAATCCGAGCAGGATCAGGCCCACGGCGACCAGCGCCGGTTCGGCCTGGCCGAAGCCGGCCACGAGGACCGAGAGCAGGATCAGGCCGTGCCCCAGCAAAATGACCGGCAGCCGGCCCGTTTTGTCCGTCAGCCAGCCCATGACCGGTGAGAGTGCGTACATTCCGGCGATGTGCAGCGAAATGGTGAAGCCGATCAGGACCAGGACATCGGTGCTGGCGGCGTGCGCATGGCCGGCCGGCATGCCGGTGAGCGGTCCCTCGGTCAGCAGTTGCAGGTGCAGCGGCGTCATCGACATCACGGCGGCCATGCAGCCGTGCGCGGAAATAATCGCCAGCAGCGCAAAGCGTGCCCGCGGCGAGGCCCGGATGGCATCCAGGCCGTGCCGGAGGCTGTTCCGACGCCGGGCGGCGGCGGTGGGCGTCGGCTGACTTTCGGACCGCAGCCTGGCAGCCAGCAGCAGCGGGTCCGGCCGCAGGCCAATGAGCAGCAGCAGCGCGGCCAGGGCCAGTCCCGCCGTCGAAAATACAAAGGGGCCCGCCAGTTCCGGCAAGCCGAGCGCACTGCCTACCAGGGCGCCGGGACGGATCAGGTTGGGTCCGGCCACGGCGCCGATTGTGACAGCCCACACGACGATCGCCAGGGCTCGGCCGCGGCGTTCCGGAGCGGCGAGGTCGACGGCGGCGAAGCGGGCCTGCAGGTTGGCTGCCGTGCCCAGTCCAAGCAGGGCCGCTGCCAGCAGCAGCACGGGAAAGCTTCCCGTCACAGTGGAAACGATGACCAGCAGGGCTCCGGCCATGGCAGCGAGCAGGCCCGTAACCAGCGAGCCGCGCCGGCCGCGCCGGCCGGCCAGGCCTGCCAGCGGCAGCGCGGCCGCCGCCGCGCCGAGGGTCATGGTGGTGGTGACAGCTCCGGCCCACGCGTTCGAGCCCGAGAGCTGGACGGCCAGGAGGGACCCGACGGACAGGCTGGCGCCGCTGCCCACGCCGCTGAGCAGCTGAGCCGTGCTCAGGACCCAGACGGTTCGGCGCTGGACCCGCTGCGGGTCCAGGACCGAACCGTGCGCCGGGCTGGAGTCGATGGTTTTCACGGTCCGAGCTTAGCCGAACCGTGGAAGCTACTCGGCGTCGATCAGGCTCTTGCGGGAGTCTTCCTCGAGCCGGGGGTCCACCTTCGATGTTGTGGTGCCGGAGCTGACCAGGCTGGCAATGACGGCCACGATGATGGTGCCGATGATTACCGCGAGCGAGAGGAAAGTCGGGATCTCGGGAGCCCATTCGATGTGCCGGCCGCCGTTGACAAACGGGAGTTCGTTCACATGCATCGCGTGCAGGACCAGCTTCACACCAATGAACGCGAGAATCACGGAAAGGGCGTGCTTCAGGTAGACGAGGCGGGTCATCAGGCCGCCGAGCAGGAAGTACAGCTGACGCAGGCCCATCAGGGCGAAGATGTTGGCGGTGAAGACGATGAACGGGCTTTGCGTCAGGCCAAATATGGCGGGGATGGAGTCCACCGCGAACAGCAGATCCGTCAGGCCGATGGTCACAAAGACGACCAGCATGGGGGTGAAGACCCTTTTGCCGTCCACCATGGTGCGGAGTTTGCCGCCGTCGAACGTCTGGGACATCGGCAGGACAGTGCGGATCCGGGCGATGAGCGGGTTTTCCCGGTCTTCCTCGTCACCGCCGTCGTCCTGGAGCTGCTTCCACGCGGTCCAAAGCAGGAAGGCGCCGAAGAGGTAGAAGATCCAGCTGAACTGTTCGATCACTAGTGCGCCGAGCAGGATGAAGATGCCGCGCAGGACCAGCGCGATGATGATGCCCACCATCAGGACTTCCTGCTGGTACTTACGGGGTACCGAAAAGCGGGCCATGATGATGATAAAGACGAACAGGTTGTCGATGCTGAGGCTGTACTCCGTGACCCAGCCGGCAATGAACTGCCCGCCGTACTCGGGACCGGTGAAGGCAAACATCGCTGCGGCAAAAACGAGCGCCAGCCCGATGTAGAAGGTGACCCAGAGGCCTGCTTCCTTCATGGAGGGCTCATGCGGCCGCTTGAGGACGAGAAGCAGATCGACGGCGAGGATGGTGCCGAGGACAACGAAGGAGCCGATCTCAAACCAGAGGAGAAGTTCAGGCACGAAGATACCTTTCGCAGGGTACAACTAAGCGGTGCAAGTCTCTCCGGCCAAGCTCTCGCACCCGGGCCATTGCCTCCAGGTACCACTTGCAGCCCGCTACGCCCGGCAGGGCGTCTGTGCCATGCGTGTTGACGATCGTAGCGCTTGGGATACTCCCCTACGTTCGTCCTACCCTACCTTAGGCGTGCCCGGCGGACTGCATCTGGCGCAGTTCCTTCTTCAGCTCCCCTACCTCGTCACGAAGCCGGGCGGCAAGCTCGAAGTGCAGCTCCCCGGCGGCGGCATGCATTTGTTCGGTGAGCTGCTCGATCAGGCCCACCAGATCCTCGGCCGGTGCCGCGGCCAGGCCGTCCGCCCGGACCTTTGCCGAGCCCTTGCCCTTGCCGCGCGACTTGCCGGCCGCGGCGAGGAGTTCGCGGGTGTCGGCGTCCTCCTTGGCGATCTGGTCCGTGATGTCGGCGATCTTCTTCCGCAGCGGCTGCGGGTCGACGCCGTTAGCGGTGTTGTACGCCACTTGGATCTCGCGCCGCCGGTTGGTCTCGTCAATGGCCTTCGCCATGGAGTCGGTGATCCGGTCCGCGTACATGTGGACCTCGCCGGAGACGTTGCGGGCGGCCCGGCCGATGGTCTGGATCAGCGACGTTGCCGACCGCAGGAAGCCTTCCTTGTCCGCATCCAGGATACTCACCAGCGACACCTCGGGCAGGTCCAGGCCCTCCCGGAGCAAGTTGATGCCGACCAGGACGTCGAAGACTCCCATCCGAAGTTCCCGCAGCAGCTCGACGCGGCGCAGGGTGTCAACGTCCGAGTGCAGGTATTCGACCTTGACGCCGTGCCCGAGCAGATAATCGGTAAGGTCCTCCGCCATCCGTTTGGTCAGTGTGGTGACCAGGATGCGCTCATCCTTCGCGGTGCGGGTCTTGATCTCACCGAGCAGGTCATCGATTTGGCCCTTTGTCGGCTTGACGATCACCTCGGGGTCGATGAGGCCGGTGGGCCGGATGATTTGCTGGACGTAGCCGTCGGCTTTGCCGAGCTCGTACTTGCCCGGCGTGGCGGAGAGGTAGACGGTCTGCCCAACGCGGTCCTGGAATTCGTCCCATTTCAACGGCCGGTTATCCATCGCGGAGGGCAGCCGGAAGCCGTGGTCTACGAGGTTCCGCTTCCGGGACATGTCGCCCTCGTACATCGCGCCGATCTGCGGCACTGTAACGTGCGACTCGTCGATGACCAGGAGGAAGTCGTCCGGGAAGTAATCGATGAGGCAGTGCGGCGCCGTTCCGCGGGCGCGGCCGTCGATGTGGCTGGAGTAGTTCTCGATGCCGTTGCAGAAGCCCATCTGCTGCATCATTTCCAGGTCGTAGGTGGTGCGCATCCTGAGTCGCTGCGCTTCCACAAGTTTGTTCTGGCTTTCCAGGACCTGGAGCCGTCCGGCGAGCTCGTCTTCTATCCGCTTGATCGCCCGGCCCATACGTTCCGGACCGGCGACATAGTGCGATGCCGGGAAGACGTACATTTCGGTCTCATCACGGATGATTTCTCCGGTGAGCGGGTGCAGGGTATAGATGTTCTCGATCTCGTCGCCGAAGAACTCGATCCGGATCGCAAGCTCCTCGTACATCGGGATGATTTCTACGGTGTCGCCACGGACCCGGAACGTGCCTCGGTGGAAGTCCATGTCGTTGCGGGCATACTGCATGGAAACGAATTTCCGCAGCAGGTCATCGCGGTTCATCTCGGCGCCCTTGCTCAGTGTCACCATGCCGGCGATGTATTCCTCCGGGGTGCCGAGGCCATAGATGCAGGACACGGTGGCGACCACGATCACGTCCCGGCGGGTCAGCAGCGCATTGGTGGCGGAGTGCCGGAGCCGTTCGACTTCCTCGTTGACGGACGAGTCCTTTTCGATGAAGGTGTCCGTCTGCGCCACGTAGGCTTCCGGCTGGTAGTAGTCGTAGTAGGAGACGAAGTATTCGACGGCGTTGTTGGGCAGCAGCTCGCGGAATTCGTTGACGAGCTGCGCTGCGAGGGTCTTGTTTTGCACCATCACCAGGGTGGGCCGCTGCACCTGCTCGATCAGCCACGCCGTCGTCGCGCTCTTGCCGGTACCCGTGGCGCCGAGCAGCACCACGTCCTTCTCGCCGTTTTTGATGCGCTCGGTCAGTTCCCCGATGGCGGCCGGCTGGTCGCCTGCCGGCTGGAATTCGCTGATGACCTCGAAAGGCGCCACGACACGGTTGATCTGCTGGGCAAGACTCATGTTCCTAATGTACCGCCGGGCCCCGACGCTCCGCCCTGATTCAGCTTTGGGCGGTACGTTCCGGTCCGGCTTCGGGCCCCGGCTACAAGGGAGGCTGCCAGCCGGTGCGCCGCGCCCACGCTTCCATTTGCGCCGGGGCGTGCCCGGCCATCCCGTCCTCCGTGTCCGAGGCGTAGCCAGCGGTGCTCCGATCTGCGCCGTGCAACCTGCCGGCCCGGCGCTTCTCGGCAAGGTATTCCTCCCGGGCAGCCGGGTCATCGCGCAGCCAGTCCCGGAAGCAGAGCGCGAACCGCCAGCCCGGCGAGCCCACGGCCCGGACGTGGAGGTTGACCGCCCGTCCGGGGTCCGCGTTGGCGTGCAGGCGCTCCGGCCAGCTTGCCGGGTCCGGGGGCGGGGGTTGGGGGTTGCCGGAAACCGCACCGGGCGGCGCCGGGAAACCCGCTTCGGCGAGCAGCAGCGAGATCCGGTCCGCGGCGGCCATGTCCTCGACGCCGAGCTGGAGGTCCAGCACGTCGTTCGCGCCGAGGCCGGACACGGCAGTGGAACCAACATGGTGCAGGGCCAGGATGTCCTCCCCCGCAGCCGTCCGCAGGCGCGCCATAAGCCGCGCGGCTTGCACCGGCCACTCGGGGTTGGCGTGCGCCGGCAGCGGGGCGCCGGTCCGGGGTGCCGGGCGGTGCCTGCCCAGGTTCTCCGCGAATGGTGCCAGCCGGAATTTCCAGAGCCGGTCCACCGCATCCCGAAGTTCCTGCTTGGAACCGGAGTTGTCCAGGACGACGTCGGCTGCTGCCAGCCGGGCCTGCCTGCCCGCCTGCGCAGCCATCCTGGCGCGGGCGTCAGCGGGGCTCATCCGCCGGTGTTGCACCATCCGCTGCAGCCGGGCCTCATCGGGGGCGTCAACCACCACCACCAGGTGGAAATTGGAACCCTGGCCGGTCTCAACGAGGAGCGGGATGTCCTGGACCACCACGGCGCCCACAGGGGCGGCGGCGGACAGTGCGGCAGCCCGCTCCCGCACCAGCGGATGGATGATGTTGTTTAATACGGCAAGGCGGTCCGGGTTGCCGAACACGAGGGCGCCGAGCTTGGCCCGGTCCAGGCCGCCGTCGGGCGTCAAAACCGACTTGCTGAAGGCCTCCACCACCTTGGCGAGTCCGGGTGTGCCGGGCTCGACGACCTCCCGGGCCAGGGCGTCTGCGTCGATCACTACGGCGCCCAGTTCGCGCAGGCGCGAGGAGGCCACTGACTTGCCTGCGGCGATGCCGCCCGTCAACCCGATTTTCAGCACTCCACCAGACTAAACTGATCCGGTGGCTGAAGATGCGGTTTTCCCGGAGAGCAGGGCCACCGTGTACACCTCGCTGGCGGCGGACCGGGAGTTCCGCCACGAGACTGAGGTTAAACGCTCCCGCTTCATTACGGTGCTGCAACGGACCGCAGACGAGGATGGGGCCCGTTCGGTCCTTGCCGCCCTGCGCAAAGAATTCCACGACGCACGGCACCACTGTTCCGCGTTTGTGCTCGGTCCGGACCGGGATGTCCAACGCTCAAACGACGACGGCGAACCGTCCGGAACCGCGGGCAACCCGATGCTTGATGCGCTGCTCAAACGCGAAACCGCTCCGGGCGCGACGGATCTCAGTGATGTAACAGCTGTGGTGGTCCGGTACTTTGGCGGGATCCTGCTGGGGGCAGGCGGATTGGTCAGAGCCTACTCGGAAGCCGTGACCACTGCCTTGGACCGGGCGCCCCTCGTGCAGCGCCGCCGGCTGCGGATCTGCAGGGTGGCCGTTCCGCACACGTCCGCCGGGCGGCTGGAAAACGAGCTCCGCGCCGCGGGTTACGTCATGGCAGAATCCAGTTACGCGGCGGAAGCTACTATCCTTCGGCTTGCCCTGCCGGATGATCCGCCTGGTCTGGCCCGGGCGGCCGAGCGGCTGGCCGCGCTGTCTGCCGGAACGGCCGAATTAGTGCCCGGAGAAACGGAGTGGATCGATGTCCCCCACGGGTGAGCCTTCCCGTCCCGCCGTGTTGCTCGTTGATGTCTCAGGGGCGGTCCTCGAGCAGCTCCTGTCAGTGGCGATCCAGGACGCGGATGCGGACGACGTGACCCCACCCATGGGCAGCGCCGCCGGCTGGAATTCGGAACGGATCAGCTGGTTCCGCGAATACCACCGAGCGGCCGCCGGACTCGACGGGCCAGGCCAGCAGCAAAGCTGGGCGGTCAGTTCCGGCGGTGAACTGGCGGGCGCGGTCCGGCTGCGGCGGACCGGAGCCGGTGCGCTGGAAACGGGTATCTGGCTGGCGCGCAGCTTCCGCGGCCGCGGAATCGCACGCGAAGCGCTTCGTCTCGTGATTGGCCGGGCCGCCGCGACCGGGGCATCGGTGCTGGAAGCCGAGACAACGGCAGGGAACACCGCGGCGCTGGCCCTCCTGAGGTCAGCCGGTGCCGAGCTCGAGGAAGGCGAAGCCGCCACCGGTGCAACGGTTCCGGTCAAGGCCAGGATCGCGTTGCGCTGACTCCCCCACCCTGAGCATGCCCGCCGTTCACCACCCCCCGGTGGACATGCCCACTGTTCAGCACCCCCCGATGCTGAGCATGCCCCCTGTTAGCCCAAGCCCTTGGACATAATCCTGATGTTCCCATCGCCCGGGTCCGCGGCTGGACATGGTCCACCCGGATTCAGGCGAGAGCCGCCGCAATTTCCCAAATGTGGCCGCCGGGGTCGCGAAAGCTTGCCGTGCGGATACCCCACGGCCGGTTCACCGGTCCATTCAGGAGTTCGACGCCGCGCCCGGTCAAATCCGCGCACAAGGCATCAACGTCGTCCACCTCGAGGGTGAATTGCATCCTGGCGCCGACCTCGGCAGAAGCCACCTTGGCAGGGCCGATGAGCTCCGGTGCCTCGGAAGAGTTCAACAAATTGATCAGGGTGTTCTCGAACCTAAACACAGCCGAGGCCTCGTCTTCATACGCCACCGGCAGACCAAACACTTCCCGGTAGAAGCGTTTTGCCACGGGCAGATCCTCGACGAATAAGGTGATGGCTCCGATTGCCCCTGGCCAAGTCCGGTTGTCAGCTGGCTCGGTTGCCTGGAAATTTCCTGCAGTTCCACCCATAGTGGCCGCCCCCTTGTGTTCCGTTGACCTAACCCGGACAGCATCGACGCTAAGCAGCTGCAAAGTCAACCATTCCGCCCGCCACCAACGGCATGGCCTGGCTCGGTCTGCGACGGACATGTCCACCAGGCCCGGCGGGATACCTCCGGACATGCCCCGCCCTCGGGACCAGGCCTGAGCATAATACTGTTATGTCCAGTGGCCGCAGCCACCACCGGGCATGTCCCCACGGGGAGCAGCCAGGGCCGGCCCGAAAACAGTGGCACTTGTAAAACAACACAAAAATGGCCGCCCCCGGAGGGACGGCCATTTTTATGGCGCTAATTTAGGCTACAAACTGCCAGGGCCCGGGGAGTGGATCCCCGGGAACCACGGGCAATTAGTTGCCGGTCAGCTTCTCGCGCAGTGCTGCCAGAGCCTCGTCGGAAGCGAGCGTGCCGCCACCGGTGTTGGACTCGGCTGCAGCCGGCTCGGAGGAGTAGCTGGTGGTGCCGGAGTCGCTCTCGCCGGACGTTGCAGCTGCAGCGTCATCGGCAGCGTGCTGGGCAACCTGCTTCTTGTGGGCTTCCCAGCGGGTCTGGGCGTCAGCGTACTGCTGCTCCCAGGCGGCGCGCTGCGTCTCGTAGCCTTCAAGCCACTCGTTGGACTCCGGATCGAAGCCCTCCGGGTACTTGTAGTTGCCTTCTTCGTCGTACTCTGCGGCCATGCCGTACAGAGCCGGATCGAATTCGGTGGAGTCGGCGTCGACGCCCTCGTTGGCCTGCTTGAGGGACAGCGAGATGCGGCGGCGTTCGAGGTCGATGTCGATGACCTTGACGAACAGCTCATCCCCGACGGAGACAACCTGCTCGGCCAGCTCTACGTGGCGCACTGCGAGCTCGGAGATGTGGACCAGGCCTTCGATGCCGTCTTCAACGCGAACGAACGCGCCGAACGGAACCAGCTTGGTGACCTTACCCGGCACAACCTGCCCGAGGGCGTGGGTGCGGGCGAAGGTCTGCCACGGGTCTTCCTGCGTAGCCTTGAGCGAGAGGGAAACACGCTCGCGGTCCAGATCGACCTCGAGAACCTCGACGGTGACTTCTTGGCCCACCTCGACAACCTCGGACGGGTGGTCGATGTGCTTCCAGGACAGCTCGGAAACGTGAACGAGGCCGTCTACGCCGCCCAGGTCCACGAAGGCACCGAAGTTGACGATGGAGGAAACGACGCCGGGACGGACCTGGCCCTTTTCCAGCTTGTTGAGGAACGTGGAGCGGACCTCGGACTGGGTCTGCTCGAGCCATGCACGGCGGGACAGCACCACGTTGTTGCGGTTCTTGTCCAGCTCGATGATTTTGGCTTCGATCTTCTGGCCGATGTACGGAGCAAGGTCGCGCACACGGCGCATCTCGACGAGGGATGCCGGCAGGAAGCCGCGCAGGCCGATGTCGAGGATAAGACCACCCTTGACAACCTCGATGACGGTGCCGGTGACGACGCCGTCCTCTTCCTTGACCTTCTCGATGTCGCCCCAGGCGCGCTCGTACTGAGCACGCTTCTTGGAGAGGATCAGGCGGCCTTCTTTGTCTTCCTTGGTGAGCACCAGGGCTTCGACGAGATCGCCAACGGAGACGACGTCTCCGGGATCAACATCGTGCTTGATGGACAGCTCGCGGGAGGGAATGACACCTTCGGTCTTGTAACCGATGTCGAGCAGAACTTCGTCGCGGTCGACCTTCACGACGGTACCTTCGACGAGGTCCCCGTCGTTGAAGTACTTGATGGTGGCGTCGACAGCTGCGAGGAAGTCCTCAGCGGTACCGATGTCGTTAATTGCGACTACGGGTGTACCGGGCTTCTCGGTGGAGGTGATGGTCATGTAGTAGGGGCTCCGTTGTGGATAGTTAGTCGGTCAGGCCAACCGCTGCGCCCGCGTCGGCGACACGGGAGCAGGCACGGCATTTTGCCGGGTCATCCTGATTTGTGGATTGAAGATGCGGGCACGTAGTACACGCCCGTTTAGTCTAGTCGTATACGGGAACGCCGGTCAAAGTGCAACGGCTCGGGGCCAATTCGCCTAAAAGTGCGTCAGGCAGTGCGGTGCACGGTCGACGGCGAACATCAGCCGTGCGGTCAGTGCGGCCCCGGAAACGTGCTCCAGGATCCGCCCGGCAGCCGCCAGCGTCACCGGGCAGACTGCGCCGAGAAAGACGGACCCGAGTTCCGCGACGTCGAGGCTCAGGTCCGGTTCGGTGCCGTCCGGGGCGGACTCCACGCGGGCTTCACCGTCAGTCACAGTGAGCGTGTACGTGCCCGCCGCGAAGCCCAGGGTGTCGGTGACGTGCAGGACCAGGCTGCCGTCGGTCGAGTAGCGTCGTGCGCCGAGGGCTTTGGCCGTGTCCAGGATCCGGAGCCAAAGCATGTCTGCGTTCTCGGCGGACTCGATGCAACGCGGGTCCTCAAGGGCCCACGTCAGCGGATCGTCCACGGGGGCTTCGGCCCACGCAACACGCTGAATGAGGTCGATGCTGCCGAGGAACTGCCACAGCTCGAGGTAGCCGGACGTGGTGGCAGCGACGAGGTCAACGACTTCCATGGTGGCTGGCGTGGTGTCCCAGCCGGAGAATTTGTAGGCGACATAACCGTCCACAGCACCGTCGGCGTCGTAGTGCAGGGCACAGCGGATCGATTCGTCCTCCGCCCCGTCCCGGCCTAGTGTCCCCGAGCTGCGCTGCCGGTAGGCGTCCTGCCGATCGATAGACCCGGGCGTGACCCGGTGGACGCGTTCGAACACGCCCTGGGCCAGCTCCAGCAGGACTTTCCGGTCGGCGACTTCCACCGAGCCGCTCGCACTGTGCCGCAGCCGGAAGCGCGGGCCGGTGTCCACCTTCACGCTGCGCTCGAACGTCGCGACGCCGAAGCCGAACCGACCGTAGATGGAAGCCTCGGACGCCGTCAGGGCAGCAATGGCCAGGCCGTCGGCTTTCGACGCCGCCAGGTCCTCGGTCATCATCCGGCGCAGGAGTCCCTGCCGGCGGTGGGTTCCCCGGACGGTTACGGCGGTGATCAGCTGCGCTTCGAGCTGCCGGCCGTAACCGACATTGAGGTTTTTGCGCAGGGTCCCGAAGGTGGCCACGGGGATGTCGGCAGCCAGGGAATGCGCGGCCACTGTGCCGCGCTGGTAGACCCCCGTCAGCTCGCGGTTGTCGGCGCGGTACATGGCCATGACCTTGTCCACGAACTCGTCCTTGTGGCGCTCGTCGTAAAAGCCGACGCCGACGCCGCGCAGCCAGGAGACGCCCAGCGCGTAGTCCGGTTCGCCCTTTTGGGCCGCCCGGAACCTCCTGATCTCGTACTTTTCAGTCATGTGCTTTCCCCCTGGGTATCCTGCAAAATCCACAATTCACGCAGGCATCAATGCCCCGCCTCGTACCAGCTCGAACCGACGCCGATCTGGACTTCCAGCGGAACAGTCAACCTGGCAGCCGCCCCCATCTGCTCGGTCACGAGCTTTTCCACGGTGTCCCGCTCTCCGGCCGCGACTTCCAAAACCAGTTCGTCATGGACCTGCAGCAGCATCCGCGACTTCAGTCCCTGTTCGGCCAGCGCACCGGAGACCCCGAGCATCGCACGCTTGATGATGTCCGCTGCCGATCCCTGGATCGGAGAGTTCAGCGCAATGCGCTCAGCGTTCTCGCGCAGCTGGCGGTCGGTGCTCGTGAGGTCCGGAAGATACCGGCGTCGGCCCTCGATGGTGGCGGTGTACCCGTCGATTCTGGCCTGCTCCACGACGCCGCGGAGATAGTCGCGGACGGCGCCGAACCGGTCGAAGTAGTCCTTCATCAGCGTCCTCGCCTCATCGACGGAAACCTCGAGCTGCTTGGAGAGCCCGAAGGAGGTCAGTCCGTAGGCAAGGCCATAGGACATGGCCTTGACCTTGGAACGCATCGCACTGGTCACCTGGTCTGTGGGTACATGGAAGATGTTGGAACCTACGAACCGATGCAGGTCTTCGCCGTCCTTGTAGGCCTGAATCAGGCCCGCATCCCCCGAGAGGTGCGCCATGATGCGCATTTCGATCTGCGAGTAGTCGGCCGAGAGCAGGCAGTCGTAGCCATCGCTGACCACAAAGATGCTGCGCACACGGCGGCCCTCCTCGCTGCGGATGGGGATGTTCTGCAGGTTGGGGTTGTTGGACGAGATCCGGCCGGTGGCTGCGACGTTTTGCGCGTAACTGGTGTGGATCCGGCCGTCGTCGGTGACGGACTTCTTCAGCGACTCCAGCATCTGACGCAGCTTCGAGGACTCGCGGTGCGCCATTAGCTGGACGAGGAATTCGTGCCCGGTCTTTTCCAGCAGGTTCTTGAGCGACGCGGCGTCGGTGGTGTACCCGGACTTGATCTTTTTGGTTTTCGGCAGTCCCAGCTCCTCAAACAGGACCGTCTGGAGCTGCTTCGGCGACCCCAGGTTTACTTCGTGGCCAATCGCGGCGAACGCAAGCTCCTGGGCGTTGTCGATGACCTTGGCCAGATCCGCCAACTGCTCGTCCATACGCGCCATGTCGATGGCAATTCCGGCGAGTTCCATGTCGGCAAGGACCCGGCTGACGGGCAGCTCGAGGGTGGTCAGCAGGTCCTGGGCTCCGCGTTCCTGCAGCTCAGTTTCGAAGTAGCGGCTCAGTGCCTGGACGACGGCGGCCACCTGGACGAGCGCGCCGGCGGCGGCAGTATCGCCGTCGAACGCCAACTCAAGCTGGCCGGCCTTGGCCGCCTCGGTCGCGACGCCGATGTTCAGGTGGTGCTGGGCGAGTTCGGCGAGCTCATAGCTGCGGCGGTCAGGCTGAATGAGGTACCCGGAAATTGCGGTGTCGTCCACCACGCCGTCCAGGCCCAGGCCACGGTTGGAGAGAGCTTTGAGTGCCGCCTTGTAGCCATGCATGACCTTGGGCGCGGCCGCGTCCCTGAGCCAGCCGGCCAGGACGTTCTCGGCGGCGGCATCCTGGCCGGTGAGGTCGATGTAGGCAGCCCCGTCCGCACGGACGATGGCCAGGGCAGCGGCATCCTCGCCGATCCGGCCCGGCACGAGGTCGACGGCGACAGCTGAACGCTTGCCGGCCCCCGAGTCGAGGAAAGCAGCCAGCTCGGCAGCGTCCGAAGGGACCACGAAGTCCGGAGTGTCGAGGCGCTCTCTCTCCGGCTCAGCGACCTCACTGCCGTACAGGGCGAAGAGCCGGGTACGGATGGTCTTGAATTCGAGGGTATCGAACAACTCCTCGATGGCAGCCTGGTCCGGCCGCGGTTCCGAAAGTTCTTCCAGCGTCACCGGGAGCTCCAGATCGGTGTGGAGCCTGTTCAGCCTCCGGTTGCGCTTGACGTCCTCAACGTTTTCGCGGAGGGAATCCCCCACCTTCCCGCCGATGGAGTCGATGTTCGCCAGAACCCCCTCCAGGCCGCCGTAAAGGTTAATCCACTTCGCTGCCGTCTTGGGGCCGACGCCGGGAACGCCGGGAAGGTTGTCCGCGGACTCTCCCACCAGCGCGGCGAGGTCCGAATACTGGGCTGGCGTGACGAAATACTTCTCCTGGATGGCCACGGCATCCAGGCGGGGAATGTCACTGACACCCTTTTTCGGGTACAGCACAAAGACGTTGTCAGTGATCAGCTGGAAGGCATCCCGGTCCCCCGAAACCAGGAGCACCTCGAAACCGGCCTTGTCTCCCATCGTGGCGAGGGTGGCCAGGATATCGTCAGCTTCGTAGCCGGGCATCTTGATGGTCTTGATGCCCCAAGCTCCCATGACCTTGTCGATGAGGTCGATCTGGCCGCTCATCTCGCGGGGGGTTTCGTTGCGTCCGCCCTTGTAGTCGCTGTATTCGGCCTTGCGATGGGTGGTGTCATCGGAGACGTCGAAGGCGACGGCAACGTGGGTGGGCTTCTGCTCCTTGATGAGGTTGATCAGCATGGACGTAAAGCCGTGTACGGCGTTTGTGTGCTGTCCCGT
The DNA here is from genome assembly GCF_040547075.1 of Arthrobacter sp. UYCu512. Lineage (NCBI taxonomy): Bacteria > Bacillati > Actinomycetota > Actinomycetes > Micrococcales > Micrococcaceae > Arthrobacter > Arthrobacter sp. UYCu512. Next base: position 58,715 of record NZ_JBEPPA010000008.1, on the reverse strand, counting down.
GGCGGTGGAGAATTTGTCAGCCGGCAGCGCGAAGAACGCACGAAATGCCATGGAGTGGCCGTCGAGGACCATCAGCCGGGGCTGACCGGTGATCGGAACCACGGGCGCCGCAGTGGCGGAAACCGGTTCCGCGGCCCGGCTGGAGGGCACGGGCCTGGCCGCAATCGCTGATTCGGTCTCCGTTGCCGGAAGGGTATCCGCGGCAGAGGGGGCAAGGGCCGGTTTGGTAGTTTCGCTCACAGGTGCCAGCCTAGTTCCCATGACGGACAATTTCACGCCGGGCCCGTACACGGCCGAGCTGGCGGCAGCCGGGATTCCCGAGGAAATGCACGATTGGCTGGGGCACTACGGTGTGGGCGCCCTGGTGGTGAAGATGGGCATCCATTTCGTGGAGATGAGTCCCGAGCGCACTGTTGGCACCATGCCGGTGGAAGGCAACACCCAGGTCGCCGGCATCCTGCACGGCGGTGCCCACGTGGTGCTTGCCGAGACGCTTGGTTCCTTTGCTGCCGGAATGCATGCCGGGCCGCAGCGGCAGGCGCTGGGAATCGACGTCAGCGCCACGCATCACCGGGCAATCACCGCGGGCACGGTGACCGGCACGTGCACTGCCATCCACCTTGGCCGCACCCTGACCACGCACGAGATCGTGATGACGGACGAGCAGGGCCGCAGGCTCTCGACCGCGCGCATCACCAACCTGATCCGCGACATCGCCGAGTAGCAGCCCCGCAGCCCGGCGCCTCGCCGCAGCGGTTCTATGCCTGGGCGCGCCCGAAACGGTAGCGCAGTTCCATGATGCCCCGGCCCATGGTGTGCGCGTAAAGCAGCTCCATCGGTGCCGTCGGCCCCGACATCGGCAGCACCGGCTTGCCGCTGCCGAGGACAACGGGAATTATCGAAATAATGATCTCGTCCAGCGCGCCGGCATCCGCGAATTGGGCTGCGAGTACGCCGCCCCCGACGATCCAGACATTCCGGTCTCCCGCTTCGGCCTCGAGATCAGCAACGAACTCGGCCACGGGACCGCGGACAAACGTCACGTTCGCACCGGGCGGGGCGGAGAGTTCGTGGCGTGTGAAGACCCAGCACGCCGTCGTTGGGTAGGGCCAGTGGCCGGGTTCGTTCTTCCTTAGCCAGGCGTAGGTCTCACCGCCCATCACGATGCAGCCCACCTCCGCCATAAAGGCTTCATAGCTTTCCTTGCCCCCGGCGAAGCCGTCGAACTGGAGCAGCCAGTCCAGTTCGTCGTCGGCGGTGGCGATGAATCCGTCCAGCGAGGACGCAACAAAATACTGGAATCCAGGCATGGCCCCAGCGTAGCCGGACCCGCCCCGGACGCCCACCTGCCGGTTATTTGCTGAAGTAGGGAATGATCAGGTACAACCCGAACAAGACGGCCAGCCCGCAAAGACCGAAGCAGACGTACGCGAGCGGCCGGACCCATGCCGGTTTCCGCTCATCGACGTCGCCGGCGATGGCCGTGAGGCGGACTCCCAAGGAGTAAAGGACCACAACGGTCAGCGCAGCGACGAGCGTTGCGCCGGCGACTTGAACCAGTTCCAGCCACTTCATCAGAGCTCGCCCTTCGGCTTGTTGTTGGTGCCGGCGGCGGCGCGTGCCTTTTTCTTGCGGAAGTGCACGGCCGTGCCGGCTTCCTCGACTTCTACGGCATTGTGGTGTCCGACCCGCGACTTGTTCGAGTGCACAAACATGTAGGTCACGGCCGCAGTGCCGGCCACGGCGGCAATCACCACGCCGCCGACGCCGGTATTCACCAGCAGTGCCGTGAGCGCCCCCATCAACCCCGCAGCCGGAAGGGTGAAGAGCCAACCCAGCGCAATCCGCCCAGCGGTGCCCCATCGTACGGTGGTCCCGCGCCGGCCCAAGCCTGAACCGATTACGGAGCCGGACGCTACCTGCGTGGTGGACAGTGCAAACCCCAGATGGGAGGAGGCCAGGATGGCGGAAGCCGTGCTGCTTTCGGCGGCAAAGCCCTGTGCCGGCTTGACGTCGGTAAGCCCGGATCCCATCGTGCGGATGATGCGCCAGCCACCGGAGTAGGTACCAAGCGCTATGGCGAGGGCGCAGGCGGCGATGACCCAGAGTTGAGGTCCGGAGCCCGGCTGCTGGCTGCCCGCAGCAATCAGCACCAGCGTGATGATGCCCATCGTCTTTTGTGCGTCGTTGGTCCCGTGGGCAAGGGCAACGAGGCTGGAGGTGAAAATCTGGCCGGTCCGGAATCCGCCGCGCTTCTGGGTGAGCTTGCTGCCGGTATCCGGATCGTGCCGGGAGGTCAGCGCATACGCAAGCTTGGTGCACAGGTACGCAACACCGCCGGCGATGATCGGCGCAAAGATGGCGGGCAGGATCACCTTCTGTGTCAGGGACGAGAAGTTAACCGAATGGATCCCGATCCCGGCGATGGCCGCACCGATCAGACCGCCAAATAATGCGTGCGAGGAACTCGACGGCAGGCCTTTGAGCCAGGTGATCATGTTCCAGAGGATGGCGCCCATCAGGCCGGCGAAGATGATCTCCGGTGTGATCTGGATGCCGTCGGCACCTTCCTTGATAATTCCGCCTGACACGGTCCTGGCCACTTCCGTGGACAGGAATGCTCCCACCAGGTTCAGGACCGCCGCGAGGGCGACCGCCGTTTTGGGTTTGATGGCGCCGGTGGCAATGGGGGTGGCCATCGCGTTGGCGGTGTCATGAAATCCGTTGGTGAAGTCAAAAAAAAGTGCCAGCGATATCACCAGCGCCACCATGATGGTGATTTGCACCTATTGCCCAATCTGCAGAGTAGTCGGTCAGCAGTTTCATCCGCCGGCGCCGCATCATTCATCCGGAATTCACCGGATAGGCGTGCGGGGTTCAGCAAAATCGCTTGACGCGTTAAAGGGTAAAGGGCAAGGGTAGCAGGGCCAAAAACTGGCCCCGGCGCCGCCCTGGCCGGGTCAGTGGGCGGGGCGCAAGCGCCTTTCCTCAGTTCTGCTGGAGATCGGGTGCCGGCGCGGCGTCGATCATCGCGGCGGCCTTCTGCTCAAGCGCAGCAACCGTTACGTCAGGCAGCGCAATCAGTCCGTCCAGTTCGCGGCGCGCGCCGGTACGCGGTTTGCCGTTCCGCCGGTGTGGCAGCAGCATCCGACGCGATCCGCAGCAGCTTCCGGGCCGTCGCGAGGCGCTGCCGCTCGGGTCCGGTGAAGTTGCTGTCCTTGATCCGCAGGGCCTCACGCTCGGCGAGGGCGAAGCCGTGCACGGCTTCGCGGTACTCAGCTAACCGCGACAGCGTTGTGATGTCCTCCGGGGCTTCGGGTCGCATGGCGTCGGCCGTCCGTTTGGCGCGCAGGAACGCTACCGTTAGCGGTTCGCGGACGTCGGTCATGGCCGGAAAGTCGATGAGCTTGCCCACGTCGAGTTCATAGTCGAGCCACCGCCGGTTGACGGCGTTGTGGCTTTCCACCAGGTTCCAGGCCTCGGACCGGCTGGCCTGCTCCGCCTCCGCGGCCTGGTTGCGAAGCGTATAGAGCTCAACCCGCCGCTTGTGCCGGCGTTCACTGGCTTGGGACCAGGAACGTGCCCAACCGCCGAACACTCCGCTGAGCGGGAAGACCAGCCACCAATAGTGGCCAATAAAATCCAGGACGGGCTGCACCAGAGGTTCCTCCCACCCGGCGCGGGCAGGCTAAAAGGTCCGCTGCGCCGCTCAGTCCTTGTGCTTAACCTTGTGGACCCGGGTAACGATGGTCGGGCACGGCAAGCTGAGGAGGACGGCGTGGGCTGTGGAGCCGAGCAGCATCCGAGAAAAGCCCCCGTGGCCGCGGCTGCCAACCACGAGGAGCCGTGCGTCCCTGGCGGCTTCGACCAGGGCTTTGGCGGGTTCGGTGTCGGTCTCCAGGCGCTGGTGGACAATCAGGTCCGGATACTTATCGCCCAGCCCTGCGACGGATTCCGCCAGGACGACCCGGTCCTCCTCAAGGATGGATTCCGCGAGCCCGCTCTCCGGCAGCTGGGTTTCGATCCAGCGCGCCGGCCTGCGGAAGGCGAAGACGACTGTCAACTCGTCACTGCCGCGGTCTGCCTCCGCGGCCGCGAAGTTCACGGCCTGGAGGGATTCTTCGGAACCGTCCACTCCCACCACAACGCCGTGGTTCCCCGCGCCGGCCTTGAGCGGAATGACAGCTGCGGAAGCTTCGGAGGCGGAGACGATCTGCAGGGCACGATCCGACATGGGGCCGCCGTCCAACCAGTGTTTGTCGTGCTCGCCCACGACCACCAACGATGCTTCCTTGGCGGCGTCCCGCAGCACCGAGCTGCCGCTGCCGTGACCGAGTTCGACGTCGACCTTGACACTGGGGGCCTGTCCGCTGGCGCTGGCCTTCGCCTCCTGGAGCAGTTCCGTGCCGGCCTGCCTGATGAGTTCGTGGTACTGGAAATCCGGGGTCATCCAGCGGTCATCCACGGCGTGGATCACCGTGACGGGAAGCTTGTCGCGGGCCGCGCGTTCGAGGGCCCATGCCAGCGCGGCCTTGCTTCCGGCTGATCCGTTGATACCGACGACGATTGGCTTTTTCATTCTGAATCGTGCTCTTTTCCGTAGCGGGGTCTGTCCTGCTTCGCGTGATCCGGGCGGCAGTACCGGGAGTCCGCCGACACCTTATTCTCCGCCGGGGCTGCTCCGCCGGTTAGGGGCTTAAGCCCCGCGCACCGGTGCCTCATCCGCGCCGGGACGTGAAACGGGCCCGGACTAGAAGCCGGTCGGCTCAGTTGCAAATTCCGGTTCCCGCGGCGGAGCCTCATGGTGAATCGGTCGCAGCGGGCGGGTGTGCTCGAACCAGACCAGCGCGTCGTAGCGCTCACCCATCCGGGTCGGAACGTAATTCCCCAGCTCCCGCTCAGGGTGGTAGAGGACACCTATCGCCCGGTGGCCAAGCCAGCTCGAGAGCCAAGGCCCGTTCCTGTCGGCATTGAACTCCAGCACCGCTGCCGCCCCCAGTACCTCGTGCAGGAAATCCTCGTGGCTGCCCGGGCGCGCGGCCGGAACCGGCAAGACCAGCTCGTGGCTGCCCCAGGCGTCCGCCGCGATTACCCCGCCCCGGTGGCAGGCGAGGCCCACCAGCAGCACGCCCTCGGCAGCGTGCCGTTCGCGCAGCAATTGCCCCACGTTCACCAGCCCGTCCTGCGTCATATCCGTAGCCCGGGCATCCCCCACATGGGTGTTGTGCGCCCAAATGAGTCCCTTCGAGTCGGCACCCAGGTGTCTGCTGAGCCGGTCGATGGTATCGGCCATGTGGTGGTCCCGGATGTTCCAGGACTGGCGGTCACCGCGGACCATGATCCGGTAATAGTGCTCGGCGTTGGCTGCCACCTCGGCGTTCTGCACCGCGTCGAACGCTCCTTCGTCGTGCCCGCCCGGGCCGGACACCCTGCTTCTGACCTCGGTGAGGAGGGCGATGACGTCAGCCTCGCAGGACTGCGGGACCAGCCTCGTGCTCCAGGCGTACCTTTGCGGGTCTTCGTGGTGGGGCACGAAGCACTGCCAGGCTCGCAGGGCCGCGGGTACCGCGCCGGGCTCGTTGTCCCGAAGCCAACTGATGATTTCTCGGAGCGAATCCCAGAGCGAGTACACGTCGAGCCCGTAGAAACCGACCCGCCGGCTCATCGGACGGCGGATATTCCAGCTTCGGAGCCAGTCCAGGAAGGCCGCAACTTCCTCGTTCGCCCACAGCCAGGTGGGCCAGCGTCCAAATCCCGCGAGCAGGGCATGGACCCCCTGGTCCTCCCCGGTCTCGCCGCGCACCCAGCGATTGATCCGCCAGCAATCGGGCCAATCCCCCTCGACACCGATCCAGTTATAGCCCTCCTCTTCGATCAGGCGCCTGCTGAGGGTGTCGCGCCAGGTATAGAACTCGTGTGTTCCGTGGGACGCTTCGCCAATCGCGACGAACCGGCAGTCCCCGGCCCGCCGGACGAGCCCGTTGAGGTCCCGGTCGGTCGTCAAGGGCCGGGCCAGCGAGTGTATTTCGGCCAATACCGCGGATTTCGCGGTGCCCGAGGTCACCAGGGCTCCTCAACGGAGATCGTTTCGAGGTGCTCGGGAACCCGGGCCCGCCAGCCGAGTTCACGCTTGATCCGCAGGCGCAGGGCATCGGAGGCGTCCGGCTCTCCGTGGGTGATGTAAGTCATCCGTGGTGCTGTTTCGGCGGCCTTCATCCACGCGATGATGCCGTCGGCGTCCGCGTGCGCAGAGAGGCTTTCCATTTGGATCACTTCAGCGCGGACCACGATGTCCTCACCATAAACGCGGAGCTCGCGCCCGCCGGCCGCGAGGGCGGCGCCACGGGTGCCGCCGGCCTGGTATCCGCTGAGGATCACAGCGTTCTTCGGATCCGGCCCGTAGGCGGCGAGATGGTGCAGGATCCTTCCGCCGGTGAGCATTCCGCTGGCGGAGATGATGATCATGGGGCCGCCGCGGAGGTTCAGCAGCTTGGATTCATCAACGGAGCGGGTGAGCCGGGCGATTTTGTACATGTTCCGGTATTCCTGCTCGCCAAGCCGGTGCTCTTCGGGGTGGCGCTGATACATCCCGGAGGCATCGATCGCCATTGGGCTGTTCAGGTACACGGGGATGTCCGGGATCAGGTTCTTGCTGCGGAGCCGGGACAGGTGCAGCATCAACGTCTCGGCCCGGCCGACGGCGAACGCCGCGACCAGCACCACGCCGCCGCGCTTCGCGACCCGGTTAATAATGTCCGCCAGTTGCTTCTCCGGAGCCACGGTGGAGTGCTTCCGGTTCCCGTAGGTCGATTCAGTGACCAGTACGTCGGTCGCTGGCAGGGGCCGTGGCGGGAACATCAGCGGGTCATCAGACCGTCCCAGGTCCCCGGTGAAGTGCACCGACCGGGAGCCCATCCGCACGTGGACCTGCGCGGCGCCGAGGATATGGCCCGCCGGCAGGAGCGTCAGCACCATCCCGCCGCCGAGGTCCAGTGGATCGTCAAAAGCACGGACAGTGAAACTGTTGAGCGAAGCGACGGCGTCAGCTGCGGTGTAGAGCGGCAGCGCCGGGTTGTGCCCGGCCGATCCCCTGTGGGTGGCGTACCGGGCTTCCTCCTCCTGCAGGTAGCCGCTGTCGGGAAGGAGCAGCTTGCACAGGTCGGTGGTGCCCTCAGTGGCGATCACCGGACCGGCGAATCCATTGCGCACCAGGACGGGAACGTAACCGGTGTGGTCCAGATGCGCATGGGTCAGGACGACGGCGTCGATTGATTCCGGCGGGACCGGAAACGGTGTCCGGTTGCGTTCTCGGCTGCGTTTGTAGCCCTGGAAGAGTCCGCAGTCCACCAGGACCAGTTTACCGCCGGCTTCCAGCAGGTAGCGGGAACCTGTGACGGTATCCGTGGCTCCGAGGAAGCGGAGGGTTGGCTGCTGGTGCGTCATGGTGTTCCCGTTCCCGCCTGGAATGACCGGCATCAACACGACGGGGCGGCGCTGACCCGCGCAAGCGATGTAGCCTCAGCTTCCGCCCGCACCGCGGCCGGCCATAGGGCCAAAAGTCACGGGCGCGGCAGCCGCACCGCGCAGGCACCGGTAGGATTTTTTGGGCGGGCCTCCTGGCGCGCGAACACCTGTGGATTGCAGTGGCAAGGACTGATCATGAAAAAGACATCGACGTCGAGCTCGTCCACCGGCCCAGCTTCGGCGGATACTGCCCGGGAACATGGGCAGCCGTGGAGCGAACGCCCCTGGACCCGCGCGTACGGGCCGGGCGTACCGTCCCGCCTGGCGCTCCCGAAAGGCTCGCTCGTCGACCTCCTGGACAAGTCGGTGCGGCGTTATGGGTCGAAGACCGCGCTGGAGTTTTTCGGCGCCCGCACCAGCTACCGCGAGCTCGGCACGCTGATCAGCCGGGCCGCCGCCGGTCTGGAGAAGCTCGGCGTCAAGGCCGGCGACCGGGTCGCCCTCGTGCTGCCAAACTGCCCGCAGCACATCATTGCCTTCCATGCCGTGCTGCGCCTGGGCGCCGTTGTGGTCGAGCACAATCCGCTGTACACGGACCGGGAGCTGCGCCACCAGTTCGAGGATCACGGGGCCGTCGTCGCAATTGTTTGGGATAAAGCGGTGGAACGGGTCCGCCAGTTGCCGGCCGACGTTGGGCTGCGCAGCATCGTCTCGGTGGAACTCATTCCGGCGATGCCGCTGCTGCAGCGGCTGGCGCTGAGGCTTCCGGTTCCGGCGGCCCGTAAGGCCCGCGCCGCCCTCTCCGTGGGCAGCAAGCAGCCGAAGGCCCGGCCCGTAGCCGCCCCGCGAACGGTACTGCCGTGGCGGGACCTCCTCGACGCCGGCAGACTCAAAAAGAATCATCCGCGCCCCGCACCCCGGGACGTCGCGGTCCTTCAGTACACCTCCGGCACCACGGGGTTGCCCAAAGCGGCCATGCTCAGCCACGCCAATCTGCAAGCCAATGCCGCCCAGGGCAGGGCCTGGGTGCCCGGGCTCAAGGACGGCCGGGAGACCGTGTACGCGGTGCTGCCGATGTTCCATGCCTACGGGCTGACGCTCTGCATGACGTTTGCCTTGAGTATCGGCGCGAAACTGGTCCTGTTCCCTAAATTCGACGTCGATCTGGTGTTCAAGGCGCTCAAGAAGTCCCCTGCGACTTTCCTGCCGGCCGTGCCGCCGATCTACGACCGGATCGCTGCGGCCGCGGCGGAACGCGGCGTTGGGCTGGGAAGCATCCGCTTTGCCATCTCCGGCGCGATGAACCTGCCTACGGCGACCGTGGAGACCTGGGAAAAAGCGACCGGCGGCTACCTGATCGAGGGCTACGGACTCACCGAAACGTCTCCGATCGCGATTGGCAACCCTTTCGGCGCCAGCCGAAAGCCGGGCACCGTCGGGGTACCCTTCCCGTTGACCGACATCCGGGTGGTGGATCCCAGGAACGTCGCGCTGGACCGTGCGGCGGGCGAGGAGGGTGAACTGCTGATCCGCGGTCCGCAGGTATTCGCCGGCTATTGGAACCGGCCGGTGGAGACCGAGGAGGCCCTGCTCGACGGCGGTTGGTTCCGTACCGGAGACATCGTCTCCGTGGACGAGGACTACTTCGTGACCATTCGTGACCGGATCAAGGAACTCATCATCACCGGGGGCTTTAATGTCTCGCCCAGCGAAGTTGAAGACGTCATGGCCACGTTCCCGGGGGTTGCCGAAGTCTGCGTCGTCGGACTGCCCCGCGCCGGCGGCGGCGAGGACGTGGTCGCCGCAGTCGTGCCGGCCGCCGGCACCAGCATTAACACCGACTCGCTCCTGGTCTTTGCCCGGAAACACCTGACCGCCTACAAGGTACCCCGCCGGGTGGTGGTCCTTGAGACGCTCCCCCGCTCGCTGATCGGCAAGGTCCTGCGCCGCGAGATCCGGGACACCCTCGCGGCAGTGCGCTGAGGCGAAGGATTACTGCCGGCCGCCGGCCGCACCAGGATTGAGACGCGCGATAGCCGCCGACAGGACGGCGGCGAACCCACACCACAACGCGTAGGGGGCCAGGGCCACGCCTGCACCGCGGTTCAATTGATATGTACGACGCACCAGATCGGCGCTGCTTGCGGTCAGCACAGCGCATTCCGCCGCTGCCAGCCACGGCCGGCGGGCACGCCAGAAAAGCCAACTCCATGTCGCGTTAAGAACCAAGTTGACTGCCAGGGCGCCCCGGTAGGCACGGGTCTCCGCCGCTGCGATGCTGCCGTCTGGCGGATCCTCCGCCTCGCCGCTGTCCAGGGCGGCGGCGGAACTGACCGCGAGATCCGCATAGAGGGCAGTCCAGACCACTGGAAAGGCTATAACCGGCGGCTGCCAGCCCGGTTTCCGCAGCCCCCGGTACCAGCGGCTGTCCGGATCGGTGGCTAGGCCCCCGGCCGCTGCCGTGGCGGCGGTCGCTGCTGCGGTCCACACGGCTGTGCGCAGTTTCATGGCCCCTCATTGGGTGTTGTAATACCGGCACGGCCCGGGAGCAGGCGCTCGCTGATGAATTCGATGGTCCGGTCAAGGGCCGCCCTGGTCGGGTGGCCCGGGGTGTCCACCAGGTCCACGGTCAGCACACAATGTGCGGACTGGGCGATTCCGAGCGGGTTGCCCGGCGAGGAATCGATTTCTATCCCTTCGAAGCTCCCGCCGAATTCGCGCCGCATGGTTTCGAATCGCTCTGCCGGGCACGCCCGGTCGTTGCTGAACCGCAATCCGAGGAGCCGCAGCCCCTGGCTGGTCCGGTCCTTCACCCGGTCCAGTTCGACGTCGTCCAAACCTACAGCGGCCCGCCGCCGTGCCGTCAGGCCCGCGGGCAGCGCTGGCTGGCTCATAACAGGGGCGAGGACTGCGGGTTCCAGGGCCATGGCCAGCGCGAAGCTTCCGGTCATGCACATGCCGATCGCCCCGACGCCGGGACCCCCGCACTCCTGATGGGCGGTAGCGGCAAGGGCGCACAGCCAACCTGTGGCGGGACTGCTCCGGTTCGCCAGGACGGCGAATTCGCGCGAGACGCATACTTTCGCTATTGACTTCACAATTCCCTCACCCGCTTTTCCGCCGGGACGCCCAAACATGGAAGGAAGATAGACCGTGAATCCGCTCTCGATCAGCCTGCGCGCCAGGTCCAACACGCCCGGGTGGATCCCGGGGACCTCGTGGATCAGGACCACCGCCGGGCCCGCTCCCGCCCGGAACACCTGGTGGTGGATGCCGCCGTGGCTGAAGGTCGACTCGGTGAAGCCCGCCAGCGTTACCTTTTGCTCCGGCATCTAAGACCCTTTCGGATTCGGGCCGGCTCTCCCTGATTCACTTTGGCCGCACCGCCTACCGCACATGCTACGTAACCGCGGCGCCGCCGTCGACGGTGAATTCCTTCCGGCGCTCCGGGCCAACTACTAGGCCCGTCTCAGGACAAAAAGGTAGTCTGCTTGGTATCAGTGAAGCGCAGCCTAAACAGGCGGTGGTTGCAGAAGGGAAGTTCACGTGACCAGCAAGAACCCCCAGGTCGAGGAATACGACGACAAGGACCTCGTGGTCGGAGACGGTCCAAAGGACTGGGCCGCCGGCATCCCCGGAGTGATGCACTCCATGGTGCCTGCCATCGAGCACATGGGTGTGAACCGGACGCGCAAGACCGTTCTGGCGATGAATCAGAAGAAGGGTTTCGACTGCCCGAGCTGCGCGTGGCCGGACCCGAAGCACCGCAAGACCTTCGAGTTTTGTGAAAACGGCGCAAAGGCTGTCACCTGGGAGGCGACTCCGGTGGTCATTGGCAGTGAGTTCTGGGCGGAGCATTCCGTCAGCGAACTGCGGACCCGCTCCGAATACTGGCTGGGAATGCAGGGCCGGCTTACCGAGCCCGTCCACAAACCGGCCGGCGAGGACCACTACAAGCCGGTGAGCTGGCCGGAGGCGATCCGGATCGTCGCGGACAAGCTCAAGGGCCTGGACTCACCCGACGAGGCAGCGTTTTACACCAGCGGCCGCACGTCCAATGAAGCCGCCTTCCTCTACCAGTTGATGGTCCGCGGCTATGGCACGAACAACCTGCCGGACTGTTCCAACATGTGCCACGAGTCCTCGGGCTGGGCCATGGGCCAGACCATCGGCATTGGCAAGGCAACCGTCAGTTTCGACGACTACGCCAATGCCGACCTGATCATCATCATGGGCCAGAACCCGGGCACCAATCACCCGCGGATGCTTACCGAGCTGGAAGCCTGCAAGGAAAACGGCGGCGAAATCGTTGCTGTCAATCCCCTGCCGGAGGCCGGGCTGCGCCGCTACAAGAACCCGCAGAAGGTCAAAGGCATCGTTGGCCGCGGCACGGAAATCGCTGACCAGTTCCTGCACATCCGCATCGGCGGTGACATGGCGCTGCTGCAGGCAATCTCCAAACGTGTGCTCGACGCTGAGGCACAAAACCCCGGCACCGTGCTGGACCACGAGTTCCTGGCCGCGCACTGCGAAGGACTCGATGAGCTCAAGGAACACCTCAGCTACCTAGACGAGGAAGCGGTCCTGGCTGCGACCGGCCTGCGAACCGAAGAAATTGACGAACTCGCGTCGCGCTACCTGAAAGCCGAGAAAGTCATTATCACCTGGGCCATGGGCATCACGCAGCAGAAGAAGGGCGTGGCAACCATTAAGGAGATCATCAACCTGCTGCTGTTGCGTGGAAACATGGGCAAGCCCGGCGCCGGAGCCTCCCCTATCCGGGGGCACAGCAACGTCCAGGGCGACCGCACCATGGGTATCTGGGAGCAGATGCCGCAGTCCTTTATGGACGCCCTCGGCGATGAGTTCGGCTTCGAACCGCCCCGGGAACACGGTGTGGACGCCGTGGAAACCATCAACAAAATGCGCGATGGAGGGATCAGGTTCTTTATGGCTCTCGGCGGAAACTTTGTAGGCGCCATGGCAGACACCAACGCCACCGAAGCGGCCATGGCGGGAACTGAGCTTTCCGTGCAGGTATCCACGAAACTCAACCGCTCCCACGCTGTGACAGGCGCGGAGGCACTGATCCTGCCCACGATGGGCCGGACGGAGATTGACATCCAGGAGTCCGGACCGCAGTTCGTCTCCGTGGAGGATACCGTCTGCGCCGTGCACCCTTCCTGGGGAAGCGTTGAACCGGTCTCGCACCACTTGCTGTCCGAGACGGCGATTGTCAGCCGGCTCGGCAAAGCGCTGGTTGGGGACCGGATCAAGGCCGACTGGGACGGCTTCGAGAAGAACTACGACCTGGTCCGTGACCACATTTCGCAGGTCGTGGGCGGTTGCGAGGACTACAACACCAGGATCAGGCAGGAAGGTGGCTTCATTCTCGAGAACGGACCGCGGGATTCCCGGACGTTCCCCACCCCGACCGGCAAAGCTGTGCTGACTGTCAACGATCTGGAGCACGTGCAGAAGCCGGAGGGAACCCTGATCCTGCAGACCATGCGCTCCCATGACCAGTTCAACACCACCATCTACGGGCACAATGACCGCTACCGGGGTATCAAGAAGGGCCGCGATGTGGTCTTCGTGAACCCGGACGACATCGTGGAGCTGGGCCTTGCCGACGGAATGTTGGTTGACATCCGGGGCGAGTACCGGGATGGCGTGGAGCGTATTATCCGGAAGTTCCGCGTGGTGTCCTACCCGACCGCACGGGGCTGCGCCGCCGCCTACTACCCGGAGGCCAACGTGCTGGTGCCCCTGGACCATACGGCCGACGGCAGCAACACGCCGGTGTCCAAGGCCGTTATCGTCAGGCTTGAGCCCAGCCCGGACCAGGCAGCGAACAGTTCGAGCTCGCCGGCATCCGGCGCGGCGCAGCTGCGGTAGAAGGCTTTCCCGCGGGACATGCCCAGCCCTGACCGGGCCCACTGGACATCATGGAACAATGTCCAGTCTCCGGAACCAGGGGTGGGCATGTCCCGCGGGTTTGCCCGCAGCTCCCACGGGGTTTGCAGCCGCTCCCGTGTTGGCTTGCCGGCTGCTGCGGCTATTGTGCCCGCTTCGCCCAGCCCTCTTCGTCGGGTCCGCCCGACTCGCCATGCTCACAGAGCTCAAGAACCTTGTTGGCGGCGGCGTGGACGGCCTCATCGATCCCCTTGCGGCCCTCGGTCGAAGCGGTTCCCGCGGCGAATCCGACGATGAATGCGCTGACGGCATCGGCGTGCGGCCCCACGGCTTTGAGTGACTCGTCTGCGACTTGAACGATTTTCTCGTGGTCTACTTCCAGGTCAAGAATCTGCAGCGCCTGAATCAGGCGGGCACTCCAATGCCGCAGTGAGCTGTCTTCGTCCCGGGTCAAAGTCATGTATGGCTCCTCGTCGTAGCGGTAGGTGGGTGATTATCTACCCCCACTAGGGTTAGCACCGACCCCGGTGTTTCGCAACGCGAGACAGTCAAACCCGGCGGGGAAGCTTCAGCTCCACAGTGCGACGTGAAACTTCGGTCCCCGGCGTTCCAAGCCCCTCGAACCGCCGGGGGCCGTCATCGCAGCAGTCGCATCCGCGGTTCCGGCGAAGCGCTGCAGCGTCTGCGCCATGGTGGTGGTCCGGCGGTGGTCCAGGGTGCTCGCCCACCACAGTCCGGTGACCGGTGTCCCGACGACGGGTACCCGGGCGAGTGAGCCGCCCTGGAGTTCGGTTCGGACATTGTTGCCGAGCGCCAGCATGATGCCCTCCCCCGCCCGCACCGCTGCCAGGGCCTCCGTCTCGCTGCTGAGCCGGATGATCTCCGGCGCCACTCCCAGCGTGGCCAGCCAACGGCCCTCCTCCGAGCTGTTTTGGATCCCCGCCGGACCGGCGAACCAGGGCCGGTCCAGCAACCGGGCCGCCGTAACCGGTCCGTGCAGCCGGGCCAGCGGATGTACCGCCGCCGCTACCAAAACACGCTGGTAGCGCAGGAACGCAACGCACTCCATTCCCGCTCCGATGCCGACGGTGCCGGCCGGAGACCTCGGCCGGGCGCCGAGGGCGATGTCGTACGCGCGCTCCTGCAGCAGCGAGGCCAGATCGTCGGCGGACTCGACCACTACGTCCACCGCAGCTCCGGGGACACGCTGGGTGAAGAGATCCAGCAACCGACCGGCAGCGTGTTCGGCAAAGGGAGCGGTCGATGCAATCCTCAGCCGTCCGGCGTCGTTCTTGGCGTTCGCCACCTGCCAGCGCGCTTGGTCTGCCATGCCGACTATGTCCTGGGCGTAGTCCGCCAGGGCGCGGCCCCCCGGCGTGAGCGCGATGCCCCCTCCGGCACGCACAAAGAGCGGGTCGCCAAGGTCCAGCCGGAGCGCCGCCAGGGCCGCGGAAACTGCCGGTTCACTGACTCCGAGGGTTTCCGCGGCAGCGTGCAGCGACCCCAGGCGGGCGACCAGGGCGAACGTGCGGAGCTGGCTTAATGTCATGGCCACAGCGTCATAACCTTTCGCTTATGACGATATTGACACTGCGTATCAGGTGAGGCAAGACTTGCCCCAAATCGGTGCTGCGCGACGTTGCCAGCGCCCCGGGGTGAGGTGGGAACAATGCAGATTCCGGCTCCTTTTGACTACGTGCGGGCCACTTCCGTGGACAACGCCCTGGAGCTCCTCTCCCGCCACGGGCCGGAGTCGCGGGTCATCGCCGGGGGGCACAGCCTCCTGCCGATGATGAAGCTCCGGCTCTCCCGGCCCGAATGGCTGATCGACATCAACGACCTTTACGAGCTCGACTTCGTCCTTCGTGACGGCGACACGCTTCGTATCGGCGCCCTGACGCGCCACTCGACCCTGCTGGAATCTGACGAGATCGCGGCGCTCTTCCCGATCGTCCGCGACGCCGAAGCGGTGATCGCCGATCCGGTCGTGCGCAACAGAGGAACCATCGGCGGATCGCTCTGCCAGGCCGATCCGGCCGAGGACCTGTCCACGGTCTGCGACGTGCTGGGTGCCGAAGCCGTGATCCGGGGACCCGCCGGCGAGCGCGTCCTGGCCATTGCCGACTTCCACCGAGGGCCCTATGAGACGGCGGTGGGCCAGGACGAACTGCTGTGCGAGCTCCGCTTCCCCATCCGCCCCCGCGCGGGCAGCGCCTACGAAAAGGTCGAACGACGAGTGGGCGACTGGGCTGTCGGCGCCGCCGGCGCGTCCGTGACGCTCGCAGCAGATGGCACTATTACTGATGCCGCCGTCGGGCTCACCGCCCTCGGCCTCGACCACACTGTCGCCGGGGCAACCGAACTGCTCCGCGGCCAGCAGCCACGGGAGGAACTGTTCGTGGCGGCCGGACGGATCGCCGCGGAAGCCTGCGACCCGGTGGCCGACCAGCGCGGCCCGATTGACTACAAACGGCACCTCGCCGACGAACTCACCCGGCGGGTACTGCGGCAGGCCTGTGCCCGCGCCGCCCAGACACAGGAAGGCTGAAGCGGATGCAAATCAGCATGACCGTCAACGGCAACGAAGTCACCAACGACATTGAGCCCCGTGTGCTCCTGGTCCACTACATCCGCGAGGTCCTGGGCCTGACCGGCACCCATTGGGGATGCGACACCAGCAACTGCGGCACCTGCGTGGTCCTGATGGACGGCCAGCCGGTGAAGTCCTGCACGGTCCTCGCGGCGATGGCGGCAGGACACGACATCCGCACCGTCGAAGGGCTCGCCAGCGGCGCAACCCTTGACCCTGTCCAGCAGGGCTTTATGGAGGAACACGGGCTGCAGTGCGGCTTCTGCACTCCCGGCATGATGCTGACCGCCCGTGCCCTGCTGGACAAGAACCCGCACCCGGACAGCACCGAGATCAGGCAGGCCATTTCGGGCCAGATCTGCCGGTGCACCGGCTACGCCACGATCGTCCGGTCGGTGCAGTGGGCAGCCTCCCACCCGGCGGGCGCCGACAGCGACGCCACGGTCGACGAGGTCATCGACGGAACCGACACCGTGGTTGAGGACATCGCAGCGCACACGGAAGACGCAGAGGTGAAGGCATGACAGTCATCCACGAACGGCCGTCCAATCCGGCGGCCGGTGACTCGGACCGCCCGATCGGCTACGGCCGTATCCAGCGCAAGGAGGACCCGCGCTTTGTGCGGGGCAAAGGCAACTACCTGGACGACATTGTCCTGCCCGGCATGCTGCATGGCGCCATCCTGCGCGCCCCCGTCGCGCACGCCCGGCTGGTCTCCATCGACACCACCAATGCCCTCGCCCACCCCAAGGTCCTCGCCGTCATTACCGGCAAGGACCTGCTTGGCCTCAAGCTCGCGTGGGCCCCCACGCTCTCGGCGGATGTCCAGGCAGTCCTGGTAACTGACAAGGTCCGCTTCCAGGGCCAGGAAGTCGCCTTCGTCGTGGCCGAGGACCGCTACGCAGCCCGCGACGCGCTCGAGCTGATTGACGTCGAATACGACGTCCTGCCCCCGGTCATCGACGCCCGGAAGGCCCTCGACGCCGGCGCCCCCGTGATCCGCGACGAGATCGAGGGCCGGACGGACAACCACATTTTCGACTGGGAAATGGGCGACAAAGCCGAAACCGAAGCCGTCTTCGCGAGCGCCGATGTCGTTGTCTCACAGGAGATCGTCTACCCGCGCGTGCACCCCGCCCCGATGGAGACGTGCGGCGCGATTGCCGACTTCGACGCCGTCGACGGCAAGCTGACCCTGTACGAAACCACGCAGGCCCCGCATGCCCACCGCACCCTGTTCGCGATCGTCGCCGGGATCCCCGAGCACAAGATCCGTGTGGTGTCCCCGGACATCGGCGGCGGCTTTGGCAACAAGGTCGGCATCTACCCCGGCTACATCCTCGCCGTCGTCGGCTCGATCGTCACCGGCCGCCCGGTGAAATGGGTGGAGGACCGCTCCGAGAACCTGATGTCCACCTCCTTCGCCCGCGACTACATCATGCAGGGCGAGATTGCGGCCACCAAGGAAGGCAAGATCCTCGCGGTGCGCACCAACGTCCTGGCCGACCACGGTGCGTTCAACGCCACTGCGCAGCCCACTAAGAACCCGGCCGGCTTCTTCTCCATCTTCACCGGAAGCTATGACTTGAAAGCCGCGTACTGCTCCGTCACTGGCGTCTATACGAACAAGGCACCCGGCGGCGTCGCCTACGCCTGCTCGTTCCGCGTCACGGAGGCCGTTTACCTCGTCGAGCGGATGGTGGACATCCTGGCCCGCAAACTGGAAATGGACCCGGCGGAACTGCGGCTGAAGAACTTCATCAAGCCCGAACAGTTCCCTTACGCCAATAAGACCGGCTGGGTGTACGACTCCGGCAACTACGAGCCCGCGATGCGGCTCTCGATGCAGCTCGCCGGCTACGACGAACTGCGCCGCGAGCAGCAGGAGAAGCGCGCCCGGGGCGAACTGATGGGGATCGGCATCTCCTTCTTCACCGAGACCGTTGGTGCCGGCCCCCGCAAGCACTTCGACATTGTGGGCCTCGGCATGGCCGACGGTGCCGAACTGCGGGTCCATCCCACCGGCAAGGCAGTGGTCCGCCTCTCGGTGCAAAGCCAGGGCCAAGGCCACGAAACGACGTTCGCGCAGATCGTCGCCGAAGAACTGGGCATCCCGCCGGAAGACATCGACGTCGTCCACGGCGACACCGACCAGACGCCGTTCGGCCTCGGCACCTACGGGAGCCGCTCGACGCCGGTGAGCGGCGGCGCCGTCGCCCTCGTCGCCCGCAAGGTGCGGGAGAAGGCGAAGCTGATCGCCGCAGCCATGCTGGAGACCCGGCCCGAGGACCTCGAGTGGGAGAAAGGCCGCTGGTTCGTCAAAGGAGATCCCAGCGCCGGGAAGACCATCCCGGAAATCGCCATGGCTGCCCACGGCACCATGACGCTGCCCGACGGTGTTGATGGCAACCTCGACGCCGAGGTCACCTACGACCCGCCGAACCTCACGTTCCCGTTCGGAGCCTACATCTGCGTGGTCGACATCGACCCGGGCACCGGGCACGTCAAGGTCCGCCGCTTCATCGCGGTCGACGACTGCGGCACCCGGATCAATCCGATGATTATCGAGGGCCAGGTCCACGGCGGGCTGACCGACGGCGTCGGGATGGCGCTGATGGAGATCATCGAGTTCGACGCCGACGGCAACTGCCTGGGCGGATCGTTTATGGACTACCTGATCCCCACCGCGATGGAGGTGCCGGACTGGGAGACCGGATTCACGGTCACGCCGTCCCCGCACCACCCCATCGGGGCGAAAGGCATCGGCGAGTCCGCCACCGTCGGCTCACCGCCGGCGATTGTGAACGCCGTCGTCGACGCACTGGCCCCCTACGGGGTGGTTCACATGGACATGCCCTGCACGCCGGCCCGGGTCTGGGCCGCCATGCAGGGCCGGGCAAGGCCGCCGATCTGACATGGCACCGACTGGAGATTCCCTCGCGGCCCGGGCGAATGACCTCGCCTCCCGCCGTGAGCCGTTTGTGCACGCCACGGTGGTCCGGGCCCAGCACCCCACCAGCGCCCACGCCGGGGATACAGCCCTCATCCTGCCCGGCGGCGAGATCCAGGGCTTCGTCGGCGGGAGCTGCGTCGAATCCTCGGTGCGGGAGTACAGCCTGCAGGTCCTGGCCTCGCAGGAACCCCTGCTGCTGCGCGTTGTCCCCGGCGAGCCGTCCCGCAGCGCTGAGGAGGGGGCTGTTGAGGTGTCCAACCCCTGCCTGAGCGGCGGGGCAATCGAGATCTTCCTTCAGCCGCGCATCCCGGCGCCCCGGGTTCTGGTGGTCGGTACAACGCCCGTGGCCCAGGCGCTTGAGAGCCTCGGCTCCGGCGTCGGAATGGCAGTGGAACTCACCGACGGCGAATCCGCGGCTCCGCGGGGGGACGACGCGGCGCTGATTGTGGCCTCCCACGGCAAGGCGGAGGAGGCCGCGCTTGAGTCCGCACTGCGTGCCGGGGTGCCGTATGTCGCGCTTGTGGCCAGTGGGACCCGGGGCGCAGCGGTACTGGAATCCCTTGACGTCGACCCGGCGCAGCGTTCGCGGGTGTTCACCCCGGCCGGCTTGCAGCTGGGGGCCCGCACTCCCGGCGAAATCGCGCTCTCGATCCTGGCCCAGCTCATCCAGGAGCGGTCGACATCACGGCAGCCGGCGACGGCAGCCCCTGCTACTGCAGCGGAAGTTCAGCCCACCGCGATCGACCCTGTCTGCGTCATGTCCGTTGCCGCGGCCGACTCCTCGATCCACCTTGAGCACAACGGTGTGACCGTCTACTTTTGCTCACCCGGCTGCCGTGCCGCCTTCCGCAAAGATCCGGAGCACTATGACCTCACCCCCTGAACGTCCACCCGCACGGCACCGGACGGCGGGGCTGATCCTGGCGGCCGGAGCGTCGCGGCGCCTGGGCCGGGCCAAGCAGCTGCTTCCCTACGGGACGGGGGTGCTACTCGACGCCGTGCTGGCGGTCGCCCGGGACTGCGGCCTTGAGCAGACCGTGCTGGTCCTGGGAGGCTCGGCCGGGGAGGTCCGGCGCACGGTCGACACCACAGGCTGCGAGATTGTGCTCAACCCGGACTTCGGTGCGGGCTGTTCCTCCTCGATCGCCGCCGGCATCGCCGCTCTCCACCCGGAAACGGGCGCCGTGCTCCTGCTGCTCGGTGACCAGCCGGGTGTCCGTTCCGTCGACGCCCGCGCCCTGCTGCGGCTCCTGGCCACGGATACGGACCATGGCGGGAAAAATGCCCCCGGCATCGCCGTCTGCCGCTACGACGACGGCGTCGGCCACCCCTTGGCGTTTACCCGTCGGATGCTCCCGGATCTGGCCGCCCTGCACGGCGACAAGGCAGTCTGGAAGCTGCTGGAGCAGCGGTCCGACGAAGCCGTCGAACTTCGCGTTCCGGGACCCGTGCCGCTCGACGTCGACACCGACGAGGACTACCGGCGGGTCCTGGCCGGGCTGGAGGGCGAGCTGTGAACGCCGCTGCGCGCGCCGGCGCGGAGGAGGATATCCAGCGGCGGATCCCCGACGTTGCGTCCCTGGTCTCGGCGCTGGACAGCAGCGATTACCTGGCCGACGTCGGACTGGCCACCGCGCTGTTCCTGGCCGTCCGGCTGCCTCAGCCCCTTCTGCTGGAGGGCGAAGCGGGCGTCGGCAAGACCGAGGTGGCGAAGACCCTTGCCGGACTGCTGGATACGCCGCTGTACCGGCTGCAGTGCTACGAGGGGATCGACGCCGGCGAGGCCCTCTACGAGTGGAACCACCAGCGGCAGCTCCTCGGAATCCGGCTTGCCGAAGTGCGGGATGCCTCCGTGACCGAGACCGACCTCTTCGGCCCGGAGTACCTGCTGCGCCGGCCGCTGCTGCAGGCGATCGAACATCCCGGACCGCGCCCGGCGGTGTTGCTGCTGGACGAGATCGATCGCGCCGACGCCGAATTCGAGGCCTTCACCTTCGAATTGCTCGCCGAGGCCGCCGTCACGATCCCGGAACTGGGCACCATCCGGGCCACCCATCCCCCGATCGTTATTCTGACTTCCAACCGGACACGGGACCTGCACGATGCCCTGACCCGGCGCTGCCTGTACCACTGGATCGATTACCCCGGTCCGGAGCGGATCGCTGAAATTGTCCGCCGCCGTGTGCCTGCCAGCAGCGGCCCGCTCGCTTTGCAGGCCGCCGCCATGATCACCAGGCTACGCACGCTGGACCTCGCGAAACCGCCGGGGATCTCCGAGGCCATCGACTGGGTGTCTGCCCTCGCCGTGCTTGGCATCGAGCACATTGACTCGAAGACAGCGGAACGAACCCTCGGGTCGATCGTCAAGAACCGCGACGACCTGGAACTGGTCGGCGCCCGGGGGGCCAACTGGCTTGTGGGCGGTGCAGGCGGGTGAGCGCGTTGAACGCCGGAACAGTCCAGGATACGGCCCCCGTGCCCCCCGCGGTGGAGGCGGCCGCCTTGTCCGCTGCGTTTGTCACCGCCCTGCGCCGGGCCGGGCTACCGTGCTCTCCGGACCGGGCAGTCCGGCTGGCCGAGGCTCTCCGCCTGGTCCCTCCGGCCGACGTCGAAACCCTCTACTGGGCATCCCGGGTGGTCTTGGTGTCAGCTCACGAACAGCTTCCCGCGTTCGATGCCGTCTTCGCTGCCGTATTCCGCGCCGGATTCGACCCCGCTGCACCGCCGCGCGCCACCGCCCCGGCCGCCCCGCCGCCCGGTCCCCCGGAGCAGGCACGCACCAGGCCCTCCCCGGCCGAGGACCGGGCCCCGGGCAACGCGCCGGCCGACCCGCGGGCGACGCCGCCGGTTGCCGCCGCGGGACCGGATAGCAACGGGGACAACCACGCCCCGGAACGGGAAGCAGTCCTGGCCATGGCCTCCACCGATGAGCAGTTGCACGCGATGGCGTTCGCTCAGCTGACCGACGCGGAAGTCCTGGAAATCCGGCGGCTGGCGTCCCGTTTGCTGCTCGCCACCCCCACGAGATTGAGCCGCCGCACCCGCAAGTCCGCCCACAGCAGCGCCCGGCTGGACGTCCGCGCCACGGTCCGCGCGTCGCGGCGCTCCGGCACCGACACGACGGGGCTGTTGTACGCCCGGCGCCGCGAGCAGCGCCGGAAGCTCGTGATGCTGTGCGACGTCTCCGGTTCCATGGAACCGTACGCGCGGATCTTCATCTCACTGCTGCAGGGAGCCGTGGCAACGGCCGGCGCCGAGGCCTTCGTGTTTTCCACCCGGCTGACGCGTCTGACCCGGCAGCTGGCGCTTCGCGACCCGGACGAGGCCCTGGCCCGTGCCGCGGAGGCCGCCCCGGATTGGGCCGGCGGCACCCGTATTGCCGACAGCATCAGGCACTTCGTTGATGAACACGGCCGCCGCGGGCTGGCACGGGGCGCGGTGGTGGTGATTTTCTCGGACGGCTGGGCGCAGGAGGACCCCAACAACGTCGCGGCGCAGATGGCGCGGCTGCGGCGCCTGGCCCAACGGATCATCTGGGTCAATCCACGCAAGGCAGCCCCGGAATACCAGCCCCTGGCGGGCGGCATGGCGGCGGCGCTGCCATACTGTGACGCCTTCGTCAGCGGACACAGCTACACGGCTTTGGCTGCGGTGGCGGCCGCAATCCGCGGCGACAGCCAGCCATCACTCAAGGGAAGAGGGAACTGATGCAAATAGACAGCACCTTTGCGGTCCTAGCACCGATCGACACCGTCTGGGACACCATTATGGACTTTGAACGTGTGGCTGGCTGCGTCCCCGGCGCCAAAATCCTGAACAAACTCTCCGACGACGCCTACCAGGTGGGCATGAGCGTGAAACTGGGCCCGGTCAACATGCAGTACAAAGGCCTGCTCTACGTTATCGAGCGCAATGCCGGCGAACACCGTGCCGTACTCGGCGGCAAAGCCCAGGAAACCCGCGGCCAAGGCACCGCCGAAGCCACTGTGACGCTGCTTCTGACGGAAGAGGCAGGCGGCACAACCCGAGGGACAGTCAAGGCCGAGCTATCGCTTTCGGGCAAGGCCGCCGCGATGGGCAAGGGCGTGATCGGCAGCGTCACCGAACAGATGATGACCCTTTTCGCCAGCAATCTGCAGGCCATGATCGCCGCGCCCGCCGCGCCCGCCGCGCCCGCCGCGCCCGGCACCGTTCCGGCAGGCGGGGTCCCCGGGCCTGTGGCCGCCCCGGAAGCCGGGGCCACCGCCGTGGCCCCGGCGCCGTCGTCGGAACTTCCGGGACTGCGGCCGGGCGCCGTGCCAGCAGCGGGCGCGCCTGCCCCGACAACCGCCCCGGCATCTGCCCCCGCCGGCAGTTTGGACGCACTCAGCCTCGCCAAGGGCATCGCAGCGGATCAGCTCTCCAGCCCTGTCAAGGTGCTGGTACTTGTAGCCGTGGTGGCTTGCATCTCCTACGTGGCCGGGCGGCTCTCGGCGTTCCGCCTGATCCGGGCGATTGGAAGGCTGAAGTCCGACCGTGCGTGATGTCCTGGCGGCCATGATGACGGGCTGGCGGAGGGGTGACACCGCCGGCCTCGCCACGGTGGTGGGCACGTTCGAGTCAGCCCCCCGCCTCCCGGGGGCGTCCATGCTTGTCACGGCAGAGGGGACGGCAGCCGGCTCGGTCTCCGGCGGCTGCGTCGAAGGTGCCGTGTACGAGCTGGCCATGCAGGTCAGGCAGGACGGCACTCCCGTCCTGGTGCGCTACGGGATCAGTGACGACGACGCGTTCGCCGTCGGTCTGAGCTGCGGCGGGATTATCGACATCTTCGTGGAGCCGGTTTCCCGGCAACGCTTCGCCGAGCTCGACGCCGTCAGGCAGGACATCGAGGACGGGCGGCGCGTCGGGGTCGCGACAGTGATCGAACACCCGGACAACAGCTGGCTGGGCCGGCACCTGATCGTGCGGTCCGACGGTTTCGAAGGCGACCTCGGTTCCGGGCGGGCAAATCAGGCCGTGGGCGATGACACCCAGGGCCTGCTCGCCGCGGGGCGCTCCGGCATCCTGAGCTACGGCCCCGACGGCGAGCGGCTGGACACCGGGATGCGGGTCTTCTTCGCGAGCTACGCGCCGCCGCCGCGAATGCTCATCTTCGGCGCGATCGATTTCGCTTCCGCGCTGGCCCGGTTGGGGACCTTTCTCGGCTACCGCGTCACGGTGTGCGATGCGAGGGCCGTTTTCGTTACCCCCGCTCGCTTTCCCGACGCCGCAGAGGTCATCAATGCCTGGCCGCACCGCTACCTCACCGAGCAGCTGGAACAGGACCTGGTGGATGAGCGCACCGTGATCTGCGTTCTCACCCACGATCCGAAGTTCGATATTCCACTGTTGGGCGTTGCCCTGCGCGGCCGGCCCGTGGCTTTTATCGGTGCCATGGGTTCGCGCCGGACCCATGACCATCGGATCGCGAGGCTGCGTGAGGCGGGAGTGGACGAGGAAGCGCTGGCGCGGCTGCACAGCCCGGTGGGACTCGACCTTGGCGCGCGGACTCCCGAGGAGACAGCGGTTTCCATCGCTGCCGAGTTCATCGCCAAGCAGTGGGGCGGCAGCGGGGCAGCACTTCGGCAACTCGAGGAACGCATTCACCACGAAGAGCAGCATTGACCGGGCACCGTTGATTGCGAACGACGTCGCGCGCTGGGGGCTGACGGCCCTGCTGCTGGCAGCGTCGTTGTTCGCGGTTTTTCGGGCCAGCCGCAGGTCGCCACCGGCCACCAGGGTTGCATATGGCCTCCATGCCGCGATGCTGGCGGCCATGGCGGCCATGCTTGTTCCCGGGGTCCGGTGGCCCGCGCTCCCCCAGACCATGGTCTTTGGCCTTGCCGCCTGGTGGTTCGTGCTCCGCGCCGTCTCCCGGCGCCCCAGGCCCCTCGCCGTGCAGAACATCACCGCCGCCGGACCATGGCACGGCCGCCGCGAGGGCGAAGCCAGCCGTGGCAGTTTGCTGTACAACGCGCTGACCATGGCTGCCATGGCCTACATGCTGGCGGTCATGGACTTACGTGGCACCCACGGGACACCGGCCGCTCCGACGGCCGCCGGCCTTGCGGACCTGGCGGCGCACCACGGTGGCTCCAGTGCGCGGCCGTCGCCGGCTGGGTCCCTTCCGGCCGCGCTGCCGGAATGGACAAGCCTGTCAGCTCCCGTCCTGGCGGTTGCCTTCGGGGCAGCCGGCGCCGTGTGGGGCGTGCTCCTGCTCCGGCGGGCCCGACGCGGCAACCGGACGGGCAGCGGCGCGCCGTTCCTTGAACTCGTGTCCTCGGTTTCGATGGCAGTTATGTTCGCGGCTCTCGCCGTATGAGAGCACGGAGCTGGCATTCACCCGCGTGGGATCGATCCGCCCCTGCGGCCAGCGGACCGGAAGTTGACTCACGGGCCCTGCGGCAGGCGGTCCAGCCACCGGCGGCGGTAAGCTCGTGCCATGGCGAGATACTTCGATGTTCACCCCGAAAACCCCCAGGCGCGCTCCATCAGCCAGGCGGTGGAAATGATCCGGTCCGGCGGGCTGATCGCGTACCCCACCGATTCCTGCTACGCGCTCGGTGCTCAGCTGGGCAACAAGGAAGCGCTGGACCGGATCAGGACTATCCGCCACCTCAATGACAAACACCACTTCACGCTGGTCTGCAAGGACTTTGCCCAGTTGGGCCAATTCGTGCAGATCGACAACGACGTGTTCCGGAGCATCAAGGCCGTCACGCCGGGAAGCTACACCTTTATCCTGCCCGCCACTAAAGAGGTTCCCAAGCGCCTGCTGCACCCGAAAAAGAAGACGGTGGGGGTGCGTATCCCGGATAACCGGGTTGTCCAGGCTTTGCTCGCCGAACTTGGCGAGCCGTTGCTCTCCAGCACGCTGTTGCTGCCGGACGAGGAAGAGCCTCTGACCCAGGGCTGGGAAATCAAGGAACGGCTTGAGCACGTGGTCGACGCCGTCATCGACTCCGGCGACTGCGGCGCGGAGCCGACCACAGTCATCGACTATTCCAGCGGCACTGCGGAAATCGTCCGGCGCGGCATGGGTGACCCCGCACGCTTCGAGTAGCGCGGCCCGGGGGCTAAGCCGACGCCGTTTCGGCGTTCCCCGCGACGCCCGGCGCCCGGTTGCGCAGCCAGCGGCGTGACAGGTCCAGCGCCGCGAGAAGTCCCGCGAGCGGCGTGAGGACGGCTGCGACATAAACGAACAACAGCCAGCTAAGCGTGGTCAACGGCGTCTGGTGGTCGCTCAACAGCGACAGGCCCCCGCAGAGTCCGAGGATCCAGAACAGCGCCACGGCGGCGAGCACTGCTGCCGCGGGGAAGTACTCGCTGGTGACGGCGTTTTTCGCAATACTCATCGTTTTCATAAATTGTCCTCGTGCGGGCGGAAAGGAAAGAGGTCCGCTGGGCCTTTTCCAGTATGGGGCCCGCAGCCCCCGGATTTTCGGTGAATGCCCGTCGCGTGATGAAGCTAACGCCGGTTCCTGCTCATCGGTGGTGTGCGACGCGGCTTTTCACTCGCGTGCGTTCCCGAAGCGGCGGCACCGCAGCGGACTTCAGACGGCCATGGCCAGCGCCTGTTGCATAAAAGAGCCGAGCACCCGGCCGGCGTTCTCCTGCAGGCGCCGGGATTCCGCCGCGGCAGGCTGCACTGATTTGGAGCCATGCAGCCGCTCCCCCAGATAGAGCACCGCTGCCAGGACTTCCGAGAGCTCCGCGTTTCCCTCGGCTTGTTGCCTCAGCAGCCTCAGGTGGGCAGTCTGCAAGGCTGGCCCCGGAGCGCAGCCCAGGTCGCGGTCGAACAGCCGGCGGCAGCGCTCATACGCTGAGAGGCCCTCAACCGGCAGGCCCGCCTCCTCATATCCGGCGACAAGGACCGTCCATGCACGTTCGTTGAGCGGCTCGGACCGGATAACGGCCTGCGCCAGTGAAATGGCGAGCTGGGGCCTAGCGAGGAATGCAGCTGTTTCAGCCGCGAGAATCTGGGCCCCCAATTTGTCGGCTTCGTGGCGGGTCCGGGCCTCCTCAGCCCAGTCGGCCGCAAGTTCAAAGCCCAGCAGCGGTTCCGTCGCCAGTTCCAGGGCCCGCATCGAGAGTGCATGCGCCTGGGCCGGCGGAGAGTTCCGGGCCGTGCGGAGCAGTTCACGGAACTCAAACAAGTCCAGTGTCACCAGCTGCGGGTCCAGCACGTAGCCAGAGTTTGCGGTCCGAAGCGGGCCCGACTTGGTGTTGCCGGGCTGGATCGCGCGCCGGAGGCTGCTGACATAGCTCTCCAGTGTGGCGACGGCGCCGCCGCTGGCCCGGGGTCCCCACAGGATCTCCACAAGCCGGGCCTTTGACACCGGTGTGCCAAGGTTCAGCAGGAGAATCTCCAGGATGTGGCGCGGCTTGCAGCCTCCCAGGTCCGCTGCTTTGAGGACGGTGCCGTTTCGCCGGACCTCGAACGATCCGAACAGCCGGACCGAAATTGCCACCGTGGGTTCGCTCGGATTCTCCACGTTGATCCCCTCCCCAACTATCAACTAATCGCGCCTGGAAGCGCCGAAAGGAGCTATTCGGATCCGCCCCTGAGACTCAATTCCATCCGGCCTTCTAGGTAAACCGTTGCACGCGGATCCGGGTGCAACAAGAAGTGCAACTACCCGATCCTTTGTTCCGTGGAAAGTCGGGTATACGTCCTTGTGGCCCCAAGTATTAGGCGGGCGAATTCTGAGTACCCGCAACGTAGGGCAGGTACCGCAGCGCCGGACCGGTGGGGCTGCGGCGGCACAACACAGCGCCGGAGCCGGGCAACCCGGCGCCACAGTTCAGCTGCCGGGCAATCCGCCGATAGGCTCAGAGGAGACCAGCCTTTCACCTACAGGAGAACCTTCGTGAACCGAGCGTCCGATCCAGCCGATCGACTGCCCCCGCTGGGCCTCAGCTGGGGCGTCAAGCGCAGCTTCATCGATTACATCGCCAGCCTGGCTGATGGGTCCGTTTCAGCAACCAGCGGGGCTGCCAAGGCCGATGACTCGCTTTTCTGCTTCGGCCCCGGTTCCTGCGACTACGACGTTGCGCGCGGAACTGGAGTGCTGCGCTTCCGCGGAGACGTCCGGCTCGCCGGCCACCATGGAATGCTCTTGGTCAGGTTGCTGGACCCTTGGATCACCTTCACGGGCGGCAGCGGAGTGCTCTCCATCAGCACCGGCGACGGCGGCGGCCAGGACCGCGCCACTATTGGTTTCCTCAGCCCTGCAAGACCAAACCAGTCCGACGGGTCCCTGGTGTGGGATCACATCGACGTCGTCATATCTCCGGAAGGATCCGAACTCTTCGACGGACAGTACGCTGCCGGCCAGCCGATGGATCCGCTCTTCATCCGGGTCACCCAGTAGGAGAACCCTGCGGGCTGCAGCCACGGACACCCCTGATCCAGGGTGCTGGCACGCACGCTGTGTTGCCTAGTTCTCTTTGGTGCCCTGCGGCAGCAGGGAAGGTTTTCCAAACAGCCAATCGGAGACGTCGCTGCGCAGCACCAGGTGGGGCCTGCCCGTGTCGCTGACACTGCCGCTGGGAACGTAGTAGCCCCGCCCGGAGCCAGGACCGCCTGCTGCCCGGTCAAGCGCATCCGTGAGATCCCTGGGCAGGTGACCGGCCGGCCCGCAGGCCCGGAGGCCTTGAACTTCCTCGGGCGTAAGCCTTCCTAGAACTGCGGTTATATCTGCCATAACGTCTCCTCTGCGGCGGCTGGTGCCTAAGTAATCAGGCTAAGACCCCGGCGTAAACGGCAGATGACATCCGGGCGAAGATCCTTACACACCCGGGATGTAGGTGACGGCCAGCCGGAGGTGTCGTGAGGGTCACTGCCCCGGGGGCGCCCGCCCGCAGCTATTGCGCACGTGGATGCTGTACCGTTCAATCCCGGGAAACTCAGAACTATGGAATCGAGAATCAACCAGGTGGCAACCGATTATGACGAAGTCCGATCCGACGTTGCGGAGACCCGCAACGCTTCGCTGGAGGCTCTTCGCTCCGCGAACGCACCGGACGCGCGCAGCGTAACCCGCGAACTCGACGAGGCGGACACCTCCGAAGGTGTGGAATTGCCGGGCGCTGACTTGTCCGGCGAGGAACTGACGGTCACCGTCATTCCGCAGAAAGACGACGAGTTCATGTGCTATTCGTGCTTCCTGGTCCGGCACCGCTCGCAGCTGGCCCGCGAGAAATCCGGCCACTCGTACTGCGCTGACTGCATGAACTGACGGACTGTCCGCGTCACATTTTCCCGATAGCGACGCAGGTCATGGCTTGCGCGGCCCGTTCCGATACGCTTTTCCTTGACGATTCGGCGCGTGCCGGTGCGGAGCCGGAGGCGGAATCATGCGGAACTGGACCACGACGCCGGAAGACAGGCCTGCGGTGGCGGCCGGGGCTGCCCCGGACGGGGACGTTGTCCTCAACAGCTTCGGCACCGGCAATGCCGGTACCGAAGCTGTTCCCGCAGGCACCGCGACCCGACGCCCCGGGCGCACCTGGAGCCTCAAGACTGAATGGTCCAGGGCGTTCGCAGTAATGCTGGTGGCGCTCCTCCTGGGGGCCGTCGCTACGGTTGCCGGAGTTCGGGCCGTCGGTGACCAGGTTCAAAACGCTTCCGCCGGACTCCACAGCGCGTTAGAGACAGTCGCGCAGTTGCGCACTGCAGTTGATACCCACGAACAGGCCGCGCAGCGGCTGCTGTCCAATGCTCCGGTTGACCGCACGGAATTCCTGCGCCAGCAACTGGACGTGTCCCGCCGCTTCGACGAGGCGATCCAGGTCCTGCCGGCAGAGAGGGACATGCGCGGGACCGCCGCCACAGCCCAAGCGCAGTGGCAGGACGGTCTCGCAGCACTTGGGCTGTGGGGCAACCAGGTACAGGGCGTCACGGCAAGCCGCCTGACCGGCGCACCGGCCCTTGCCATGTCCGGCTCCGGGGTCCGCGTCCTGCTGGATGAGATCCAGCAGTCGGCCCTTGAAGCGATGGACTCCGGTCTGGCCTACAGTGCTGAGCTGGAGCAGACAGTGATCGCAGCGCGCAGCGCCCTTTTCGCCTTGGCCGCGGCTGCCGTCATCTACTTCCGCGGCAGATTGGTCAAGTTCCTGATCCGGCCCGTCGAGGGCATGCACGTCGGTGTCCTTAAACTGCAGGCCGGGGACTACAGCCACCGCATCGACGTCGTCCGGCGCGACGAACTGGGTGAACTGGCAGAAGCCTTCAACTCCATGGCCGCTGCTGTCCACAACAGCCATCTGGCCCTGACGCACCGGGCCACCCACGATCCGCTCACCGGGCTGGCCAACCGGGCGGCGCTGACTGAGCGTCTCGCGGTCTCCTTCGAGCCCGCTTCCGAAGGCAAGCCCCGGCACGAAGGACTTCTGATCGTCGATGTTGACGACTTCAAAGATGTCAATGACACGCTGGGCCACGAGGGTGGCGACGCGCTGCTTATCCAACTGGCCGGCCGGCTGCGGGCCTGCGTGCGCTCCGGCGACCTCGCCGCCAGGCTCGGCGGCGATGAATTCGCGATCGTCGTGGCGGACGACGCCGACGGGTCCGCCACGGCCGCGATTGCGGAGCGGATCCACAACGTTCTCGGGTCGCCATTCGCCGTCGGAGACGTCCGGTTGAAGGTTTCAGTCAGCTTGGGGGCCACCCTTCACCGGCCCGAAACCGGGGAGCCCGCGGATCTGCTGCGGCAGGCCGACTTCGCGATGTACATGGCAAAACAAGGAGGCAAGGGGCGGTTCCAGAGCTTCGATGCCGAGGGCTATAACAGGATGACGCACAGTGCGGCACTGCGTGCCGCGCTGGCCGCGGCAGTGCCCGAGCGGCAGTTGCAACTCGCCTATCAGCCGGTCGCTGACCTGGACACCGGGAGAATCCTCGGCGTGGAGGCACTGGTGCGCTGGAACCATCCCACACTGGGGTTGCTGGAGCCGGACCAGTTCATCGCCCTTGCCGAAGAAACCGGTGATATCGAGGCGATCGGCGGTTGGGTGCTCAGCACGGCGAGCCGGCAGGGCGCCCGCTGGCGGGCCTCGATCGGTCACTGCGAAGACCTTTGGGTGTCGATCAACCTCTCCTCCCTGCAATTGTCCAGTCCGCGGAACCTCGGCGGGATAGAGAGTGTTCTCGAGGATCCCGCTGCGGAAGCAGACAAAATTGTGCTGGAGGTCACCGAAACGGCTCTGGCCAGCAGCATCGACGGCGGTGTCCAGGCGCTCCACCGGCTCAAGACCTTCGGGGTCCGGATCGCCATCGACGACTTCGGCACCGGCTACTCCTCGCTGAGCACTCTCGCCGAGCTGCCTGCGGACATCCTCAAGATCGACCGCTCATTCCTCTCCGCCAGCGCTTCCGACACAGCATCCGCGGCCCTGCTCGAAGGCATCCTGGGACTGGCCCACAAACTTAACCTTGACGCGATCGCCGAAGGCATCCAGGACGACGCGCAACTGGCCCTGCTCCGCCGCCTGGGCTGCCGGATGGGGCAGGGCTACTTCCTCTCCCCGCCGGTGCCCGCATCAATGATCGAGTCCCTTCTCGCCGCCGAAGCGCGGCTCCAGCCGGCCGGCGGTTCGCCAGCGCCAGGCTTGTGAGGACGCAGCCCGCAGCCTGGTTTTGAACCGGCCGTCCAGACCCGGTTCCGTCCAGTCCCGGTTCAGTGCACGGCAGGCCGCGGCTACGCACTGCTGTGGCGGGGGCCGGGCTGTGCTGTGCTGTGCACCGACGAGGCTTAGTCCCGGGGGCGGAGTCTGGCGTTCGGGAGCGCAGGGGCCGGCAGCGGTGCCGGTTCCCCGTTGGGGAACGTGCCGAACCGTGGTGCGGCCGGGTCCGTCCCCGTGGCAGCAGCTGGATCCCCGGCGCCGATCTCCGTCTGCCACTGCGAGCGGTACTCGACGATTTCTTCATGGTTGCGGCCCACGAAGTTCCACCACATCACGATCTGCTCGCCTAACGGTTCACCGCCGATCAGGAGCAGACGCAGCGGTTCGTCTCCGGCGACCAGCGTCAGGGACGTCCGTCCGACCGGCACGAAGGCGAGGTGGTCCTGCAGGACCGGGCGCCCGTCCAGGATGAGGGTTCCAGCGTCCACCAACAGGCCATATTCGAAGGTTGGATCGGTGTCCAGGCTGAGACTGGTTCCGGCGTCCAGCACGATCTCGGCGCCGAGCAGCGGGGTGTGGGTGGTGACCGGCGATGTTGTTCCCGCGATGGATCCCAGAAAGACCCGCATCATCCAGCCGGGTCCGGTCAGTGGTTCGGGGCGGTAGTGCTCAAAAGTCGGCTCCATCCCGCGTTCCCTGTCCGGCAGCGCCACCCACAGCTGCGCGCCGTGCAGGACATCCGTTGCGGGAGTGGAGAACTCGGAATGGCTGATACCGCGACCTGCAGTCATAAGGTTAACCTCGCCGGGACGCACGGCCGCGTGGAATCCGGCCGAGTCGCGGTGCTCAATCTCACCGGTGAACAGCCAGCTGACCGTCTGCAACCCGGTATGCGGATGGCGCGGCACGCGCATGCCCCCTGACCCGCCAACCCGGTCCGGGCCGTAGTGGTCCAGAAAGCACCACGCGCCGATGAGGCTCCTGCGCCGTTGCGGCAGTGTCCTTCGTACGTCCATGGCCCGCGGACCGCCCAGCGGGACCCGGCGCGGAACGAGAATCTCCACCCCGGCGCAGCCGACGTCCTCAGCACAAAGAATCTCCTCCGGCGCCACCTCGGTATTGCTCATAACAACAGCGTAGCGACCGAGCCGCGCCTGCCGAAGTAGTCCGCGGCGTTGCAGCCGTCATGATGGAGTTATGACCGTCACCGAGTTCCCCGTCGCCATCCCTGTGGGAGGATCCTCCGTTTCGGGCCTTTATGCCCGCCCCGAGAATCCGAGTGCCACACTGGTTATCGCCCACGGGGCCGGGGCCGGCATGGAGCATCCGTTCCTCACCGGCTTTGCCCGCGCCCTGAACCAGCTGTCCATAGCCACACTTCGTTTTAACTTCCCCTCCCGGGAGGCTGGCCGGGCGTTCCCCGACCGGCCGCCGGCGGCCATGGCGGCCTGGCGCGCGGCCATGACCGAGGCGGCTTCCCGCTCCGCGGGCGAGCCGCTCTGGGCAGCGGGCAAGTCCTTCGGCGGACGGATGGCCTCCATGGCGGTTGCCGACGGAATGCCCGCAGCAGGACTCGTCTACCTTGGTTACCCGCTCCATCCGCCGGGAAAGCCGGAAAAACTCCGGGATGAACACCTCTACGGGCTGGGCCTTCCGATGCTCTTCCTGCAGGGCACCCGTGACCCGTTTGCCACGCCCGAGCTGTTGGCGGCGGTGGTGGCCGGGATTGGCCCGTCGGCGGTGCTTCAGTGGCGCGATGGCGGCGTCCACAGTTTCGATGTCGCGGGAACCAAACGCGGCCCGGACGAGGTCGGGGCAGCACTGGCCGGACCCACCGCGGACTTCATCGCAGCCCACCAGGCCAACTGAGGCGTGCGAAGGCTCAGAGCCACGCGGTCCGGCGAAGCGGCGGCTCGGCGCCGCCGGGCCGCTGCACCAGTACCTGGTTAACGCCGGAGATTCCGGCTTCGAAGCCCAGGGCGCTGGCGGCCATGTAGAGCCGCCACACCCGGGACCGGCCTTCGCCTGCGAGTTGCGTGGCCTGACCCCAGTGATCCTCGAGGTTCTGCACCCAGGCCCGGAGTGTCAGCGCATAGTGCCGGCGCAGGGCTTCGACGTCGAGGACCTCGAGTCCGCCGGACTCGAGGGCTCCAACCATCTCCGCGAGGCCGAGCATCTCACCGTCCGGGAACACGTAGCGTGGGATGAACGAGTCCGGATCCGGCGCGGTGGGGCCGGCGTTCCAGGAGATGGCGTGGTTGAGCAGCCGGCCGCCCGGCCGGAGCAGCCCGTGCAGCTTGGCAACATAGCCGGCCATCTGCTCGCGGCCCACGTGCTCAGACATACCGATGGAGCTGATCGCGTCAAAGGGCCCGTCGTCTACGTCGCGATAGTCCTGGACCCGGATGGCCACCCGGTCCGTCAAACCGGCGTCTGCCACCCGCTTGGCTGCCATGGCCGCCTGTTCACGCGAGAGCGTGACGCCTACGACGTCGACCCCGTAGTTCTCGGCCGCGTGCAGGGCAAAGCTCCCCCAACCGCAACCGACATCCAACACGCGCATACCCGGGCGCAGTCCCAGCTTCCGGCAGACCAGTCCCAGCTTGGCGTCCTGCGCCGCTTCCAGCCCGGTGTTCCCGTCCTGCCACACCGCGCAGGAATATACCAACGACGGGCCCAGAACCAGAGCGTAAAAGTCATTGCCGACGTCGTAGTGATGGGAGATCGCCGCAGCGTCACGCTTGCGGGTGTGCCGCCGGCCGGCGCGCACGGTCTTTGCCTCTTCCGGGGGCGGCGCCGGGTTCGGCCCCAGGGCGCCAAGTAGGGCGGCGTTTTTGAGAATCGTCCCAAACTCCCGGACCGTCAGCGGGCGGAAAGGTCCGGGCTCCGCAAACTTACCGGCGGAGCTGAGGGCGCCGAAGCTGGCGAAGACATTACCCGGCGCGTCGATGTCACCGGAAATATACGCGCGGCTGAGTCCGAGCTGGCCCGGGGACCACAACATTCGTCGCAGGGCCCGCCGCGTGCGGAACTCGACGACCGGGGCGCCGACCGGACCCGCCTCCGAGCCGTCCCATGCCTTCAGCCGCAACGGGATCTCGGCCGTGCCCAAGACGATGGCCAGCACTTCGGCCAGCCGCGCTGCCACCCCGGTTCGCTTCGCCATCATCTTGGTCCCTTCCAGCACGACGTTCCACTTCCAATCTAATTCGGCGCCCCACGGCCGGACAGGGGCCGGATGGCCCTGACGCCGTCCCGGTAGCGGCGGCCTTGTCCTTCCGGTGGGCCGAGTGTGTTCCCGGCGCGGCGTTCTGCCCCGATATCGGCTACCCCTCAGCCCAGCGTCCTGCGGGACCGGACCGCCTCCGGAAGCGGGGCCTTGATGACAACTGGTTGCGTCGGCTTGGCGGGTTCACCGGCCGAGGGATGCGGGGTATCTGAGCCGTTACTCCTTGTTCCTGGCCCGGCTGGGCTGCACCCGCATCGGTTCGCCGGGCATCTTGGGAAAATCCGGCGGGAAGGGCAGCTCCCCCAGCCCTGCCGCCAGGTCACGTTCCCACCACTGGAGCAGAACGTCGATGGTGCCCGGCTTCGCGTGCATATCCGCCCACGGGTCTCCGGTGGCCCTGAGCCGTCCCGGCACGGTGGCGATGGTGAAGTCCTGGGCGCTGACGTGCTCGAGGTCCGCCCAGCTGATCGGGCAGGAAACGGTCGCCCCGGGGATTGCCCGCGGGCTGTAGGCCCCGGCCATGGTGCGGTCGCGGTTCGCCTGGTTGAAGTCCACGAAGATCCGAGCGCCGCGCTCTTCTTTCCACCATGCGGTGGTGACCTTCTCCGGCATACGCCGCTCCAGTTCACGGGCGGCAGCGATCACGGCGTGACGCACCTCAAGGAACTCCCTGCTGGGTTCAATCGGCGAGAAGACATGGAGTCCCCGATTGCCGGAGGTCTTGATGAAGGCATCCAGCCCGGCCTCAGACAACACGGTACGCAGTTCCTGCGCGGCGGGAATAGCGTCATCGAATCCGGTGCCCGGCTGTGGGTCGAGGTCGATCCTGAGCTGGTCCGGGTTGTCCGGATTGCCGGCCCGGGAAGCCCAGGGGTGGAAGACCACAGTATTCATCTGCACGGCCCAGACTGCAGCGGAAACCTCATCGAGCACAAGCTGGGGATGTGATCGTCCGCTCGGATACACCACCGTCACAGAGCCGACAAAATCCGGGGCGCCCCTGGGCGGGTTCTTCGAGAAGAACTGCTCGCCGTCGATAGTGCCGCCGAACCGCTGGAGTGTGAGGGGGCGGCCGCCGTTTGCGGCCAGGAAAGCCTCCCCGACGTCGACAATGTACCGGGCGAGGTCCAGTTTGGTAAGCCCGAGCTGCGGCCACAGCACCCTGCCGGGACTCGAAATCCGTATGTCCCGATCGCCGTCGGGGCGGCTGACTGTGATGGTGGCTTCTTCCTTGGCCATGGGGACAACCTACCCCCGGACCCAGGACAACTGAAGAGGCGAACGGATGGCCGCAGTGGCCTGTAGTTTCCGCATTTCATGTGGCACTTGGTGCTGCGGACATTCGGGATCACTGGAGGCGAAAGACTCTAGCTACGGATTTTTGCCCGTGGTTGCGTTAATGCGGGATCCGAAACAGATAGAGAATCGAGCATCCAATGACCGGATGGCTGGCCGCAGGCGTTGGCACGCTAGGGGTTGGAACCTATTTTGGCTGGGATGGCTTTACTATTCAGTCAGGAAACCTGGTCGTGATCATCGTAATGATCATCTTGTTCGTCGTTGCCCTCGTCCTACCCTTTCCCGGCGGGAATCGGCGCAAATGACTGCCCGGGCCACAACGGCGCACGGTTTGCCGGAGGAACGCGAGGCTCATACCTGGACCGGACGGGCCCGCCGGTGGCTGCTTGGGAAGCTTCCGCCGGAGAAGCTGTTGCCCGAGGACCAGCCCAGCTATGTGATGTCGTGGGCCTATGTGTTCGGCATGGGGGCAATAGCTTCGCTGCTGTGGATCATCATTTCCGGCGTCGTGCTGGGATTCAACGGGCCCCACTGGTATCACGTGTCCGCATTGGGCGGCTTCGTCAACAGCACCCATCTGTGGAGCGTGGAACTGTTCTTCATCTTTATGGTGGTGCACCTGTGGCTGAAATTCTGGATGGCGGCCTGGCGCGGAGGCCGGGTCCTGACCTGGATTACCGGAGTAGTCGCCTTTGTCGTTTCCATCGTCGCTGCCTTTACCGGGTATCTGCTTCAGACGAACTTCGATTCCCAGTGGATCGCTTTCGAAGCCAAGGACGCGTTGAACGCCGTCGGGGTGGGCGCCTGGTTTAATGTGGCCAACCTCGGGCAGATCTTCGTCTGGCACATCACCCTGCTTCCCCTGGCCGTCGGGGCCATCGTTATTCTGCACGTCCTCCTGGTCCGGGTGCACGGTGTAACACCCCCGCTGGAGGCAGGCGAGGGCGACGCCCAATTGATGCACAACAGCCCGGAGCCCACTGAACCTCCGGAGTCCACCAAGACCAAGGACGTCGCGCGGTGACGAGGCAGAACAACAGCACCTCCTGGCGTAAGGCGAACAACATCGCCAGTCGGCCCTGGACGGGCAGCGTCCGCGAGTACGATCTCGTCAAGGAACTGACCATCGGCGTTGTCGTGGTTGGCCTTCTTGTGCTCGGGGTGTCCGCCATCTTCGGGTCACCTGATGAGCCCAGTGTCAGTCTCAAGGGGTGGGCGATTGCCGCCCCGGCTGATTTCGTCGCCACCGCCGCAAAGGAACTTGGCAGCACCAGCGACACCGCAGGGTACGGGCCGCCGTACAACGCGACTCCGGATGCAGCGCAGAAAATCGGTCCCATCGACCTGCAAAGCCTCTCGGGCGTCCGCATTCGGGTGGATACAGCGAATGACTTCGTGATTGCGCCGCTGGAGACGTTGCCCTCTCCGCCGGCCGCCGTAGCCGATTGGACTGCCGCCACGGATCAGCAACGCTCCGACTGGACAGCCGCCTATTCCGATGCCCTCGACGCCGCCCCGGACAACGCCCCGGACAACGCCCCGGCCAGCGTAGCCGCGGGCGACTACGGCCCGGTTCCTGCGCTGACCGGCGCGCTGCTGGACATGGCACGGAACGGCAATCTGGACGGCGTGCTGGAAGGTGGCGGCAACTTCTACAACATGGACTACACCCGCAGCCTGCTGTTTCTCGGCGACGGCACCTATTTCCCGGACCTTGCGGCCAGCCAACACCTCACCGGGGACCAGTGGGGCGTCATGAACGAGACCGGCGACACGCCCGGGCAGTCCTGGCTGTGGCTTTTCTCGCTCCTCTATCAGGTGGAACCATTCAAGTCCTCGCCTAATGCCGATGCCCTTGTTGTGGTCACAATGCTCGTGTTGACCGCGTTGCTGGCCGCACTGCCGTTCATTCCCGGCCTGAGGTCGCTGCCGCGGCAGGTACCCGTGCACCGCCTGATCTGGAGAGACTACTACCGAAACCGTTGACCCCGTCAGCAACGGATCGGGTGCCACGGTCGGGCGGACTACCGGCCAAAGCCAACTGGTGACGATGTGGTTCGTTCCCAAGGGTTCGCCGCTGTGGTGTTCGTGCGTCTACAGTGCCGGCCGCCCCTCCCGCACCGCTCCGCCCTCGCCGAGGAAGCCACCCACTCCTGACCCTGCATGGGACAGCCCGTTCCTCAGCTCCGGTTTTTGGTCCGTGAGGTCGCCGGCGCCGTCCAAGGATCCACCGGCCAGGGATGCCTGGGGTAGCGTCCGCGCATCTCGGCACGGACCTGTGCGTAGGGCCCGGACCAGAACGAGGCGAGATCATCGGTAACAGCCAACGGCCGCCGGGCGGGCGAGAGCAGATGGAAGAGCACGGGTACCCGGCCGCCCACCAGCCGCGGCGTCCGGTCCCAGCCGAAGCACTCCTGGAGTTTGACGGCGACGACGGGGCGGCCACTGCCGTCCCCATCAGCGGGGTAGTCGATCCTGACCCACGAACCGCTCGGCACCTCAAGGCGTTCGGGAACGAGTTCCCCTAGACGGGAGGCCTCGGGCCATGGCAGCAGGCGCCGCAGCGGCTCCGTCAGCTCGATCCCGCTCGTGGCGGCGCCGCCGGCCAGCGCCTCAAGCTCCGGCGCCAGCCACTCCTCGAGCCGGGCCAGCAGCGCCGGCTCGGAAACATCCGGCCAAGGCCCACCCAGTTCCCGGTGGAGCAGGGCGAGACGGCGGCGGAGTGCGTCCGCCGCCGTCGACCATCCAATGGTTCCAAGTCCTTCCTTTTCCAGCTCCCGGGCCACGGCTGTGCGCCCTTCAGCAACAGAGGGACGCACGGGAGTGGAGGACAGGACGATCGCGCCCAGCCGGCGGTCCTTGCGGGCGGTGACCCTGCCTTGCTTGAACCGTGCTTCCACGCTCTCGGTGAGGAGGTGCCGGGCTGCGGCCTCCGCCGTGTCCGCCGTCAGCGGCGCAGCGGAACGGATGACGGCTCCGGTGCCGGCCGCATCGCGTCCCTGGGCCCGGGAAACTTCGGCGACAGCGAGCCATTCGTGACCGGCCAGGGAACTTCCGGTGGGGAGACCGGCCCGCGTCCCGGAGCTGAGCAGGTAGCGCTCCGGGCCGTCACCGGCGACCCGCCGAGCGACGCGGTCCGGGAACGCGAGGGCAACGACGAAGCCGACTGATTCAGTGGCGCTTACCGCCGCCTGCGGCAGGGTTGTGGCGCCGAACTTCTTCTGGCGAGCGACCGACTCCATCCGCCGGACATCCTCCAGCCAGCGCCGGGATGCTGGTTCCCGGCCAGCGCGCAGCGCGGCTACCAGCCGCGGCAGGTCGGCGCCGGGGGCACGCTGGTCCCCGGCGACGACGGCGACGGCTTCCGCGGCGGCACGGATTCCGACGACGGCCCCGCCGTCCAGCAAGGCGCGGGCAAGCCGGGGATCGGCAGGAACTCTTGCCAGTTCCTTGCCGAGATTCGTGGCGAGGCCGTCCGGGGCCACCGCGCCGAGTTCGCGCAGCACCTCGACGGCCTCGTCCATCGCAGCCTGCGGAGGGGCGTCGGGCAGGGACAGGCCGCGGCCGCCAGGCGAACCCCAGCAGGCCAGGATCAGGGCGGAGGCGGTGAGGTCCGCGACGGCGATCTCCGGCGTCTGGTGGGCCGGCGCTGCACCGTAGCTCTTTTGGTCGTAGCAACGGACCGCGCGTCCGGGGCCTTGGCGCGCAGCCCGGCCGGCCCGTTGTTCGGCGGAGGCCCGGGAGCAGGAAACGTTCACGAGGCCGGACATCCCCCGGCCCACATCCCGACGGGGCTCGCGGGACAGGCCTGAGTCGATGACCAGACGGACGCCCGGGACGGTCAAGGAGGATTCTGCGAGCGACGTCGACACGATGATCCGCGGGCGCCCGCCGGTTTCCCGCCCGGAGACGGCGCGGTCCTGTTCTGCGGGTCCAATCTGTCCGTGCAACTCAAGGACGTCAGCACCGGTCCTGCCACGGAGCCGGCCGGCAACATAGGACACTTCCCACGCTCCCGGCACGAACACCAGTGCGTCCATGTCCTGGCCCGCCGCGAGTGCGTGGGAGTGCGACGATGCCGCGGTGTCCGCCACGTGGTCAAGGAACGCGCGCGTGACCCCGCGTTCATCCAGACGCGGCACCGCGGCGGGCACCCAGTCCACCTCGAGCGGATACAGTGCGGACGGGCAGTCAACCACCGGTGACGGCAAGCCGCCGTCGTGGTTTCCGGAATGACCCGCCGAACCGATCAGGGCGGCGAAGCGGGGCGCGTCCAGGGTGGCGGACATCGCGACGAGTCCGAGGTCGCCCCGGAGCTGGCGCACTTCCGTGAGCATACCGAGCAACAAGTCGGTTTCGAGGCCGCGTTCATGCACCTCGTCCAAAATGACGGCGCTGGCACCTTCCAGTCCAGGATCCGCGAGCAGCCGGTTCAGCAGGATGCCCGGGGTGACAAATTCGATCAGGGTGCCCGGACTCGTCTGCCGTTCCCCGCGGACTGTGTATCCGATGCGGTCCCCAACCCGGCTGCCGTCCAGAGCCGCCAGTCGCCTCGCCGCGGACCGGGCGGCGACGCGCCGGGGTTGGGTCACGATGATGCCCGGGGCGGGCCCGGGGCCGGGCCGCCAGGCAGCGCCCAGCGCCAGGTTGGCCAGCAAGGGCGGCACCAGGGTTGTTTTGCCCGTGCCCGGCGGCGCCTGCACCACAGCAGCGGCGCCGGGCCCCCCGCCCTGCAGCGCCCGGGCCAGCTCACCGAGCGAGTGTGCGAATGCCAAGCCGGCCCCGATGACTCCCAGATTGAAGGGGCCGGGAGCAGCGGGCAGCGGAGCGGCTGGAGAAGTCACGTTCCCATTGTGCCCACAAAGCCGGGGCCGGAGTGCAGCCGGACGTTCCCCTGGACCCGGCGGGCCAGCGCACCATGTCCGGCATGCCTAAGCCGGCGCAGGGCGGGCTCGTTGCTGCCCGGGTGAGGTAGGCGGGCTTGGGCTTCCAACCGCGGCCAGGTCCGGGCAGGTCAGCCGTTCGTCAGATCAGAGTGGTGGGCAGCGACCACGTTAGGGTGGGCCCGCACCCGGTAGCGCAGGGCATTGTCACCGTACGTTTCCAGAATCGGGCTGTTCGTCGGATCCACCGACAGGCCGCGGGCTTTGGCCTGGAACTCGGGGCTCACGGCGAGTTGCGGCATCGTCGCGTCCAGCGCGGGGTTGAAGAAGAAGGGCAGTGATATCCGGTCCGTGCCGCGCAGTGGCGAGATTACCCGGTGCAGCGTGGCCTTGAGGTACCCGTTTGTCGCCAGTTCGAGCATCTCACCGATATTAACGACGAACGTGCCCGGCACTTGCGGGGCATCGATCCATTGCCCCTGGTACTCGACCTGCAGGCCACCTTTGCCGGGCTCGACAAGCAGCAACGTCAGGACACCGCCGTCCCGGTGGGAGCCCACACCTTGCTTGGGTTCCGGGTCGGACTCCCCCGGGTACCGCACCACTTTGAGCAACGGAAATGCCCTTGCCGCGAAGGCCGCATCAAAGGTGTTTTGCGGCGCCCCCAGGGACACAGCCAGCGCTCGCAGGAGGTCCAGCGAAATGGCGCTGAGCCGTTCGGTCCACGCCAGGACGATGTCCCGCATTTCCGGGATGGCGTCCGGCCACAAGTTGGGTCCCTCAAGGCGCCAATAGTCGGCGACGCCGGGTCCCGGGCTCACAGCCGCCCGCTCGACGCCGATGTCGATCTGCTCGCGCCAGTCA
The DNA here is from genome assembly GCF_040547075.1 of Arthrobacter sp. UYCu512. NCBI lineage: Bacteria > Bacillati > Actinomycetota > Actinomycetes > Micrococcales > Micrococcaceae > Arthrobacter > Arthrobacter sp. UYCu512. The sequence continues at coordinate 16,872 of NZ_JBEPPA010000008.1, read as the reverse complement.
ACAGCGCCGTCGGTTAGCTCGCCGCCGACCCTGGTGTATCCGCGGAACTGCGGACTGTGGACATTTTCGACGGCGAGCTTCTGTTCGTCGGGAAGTTCGAAGAAGCGCCGGGACACGTCGAGCATGGCGTCCGTCAGCTCCTGCGGGATGCCGTGTCCGGCCAGGTAGAGGAAGCCAACCTCGTGCATGGCGTTGCGCAGCTCATCGCGAAAACGCGTGGCCTCCCGGTGACCTGCACTTAAGAGGGAGTAGTCCAGGACGGGCAATGATTCGAGTGTCATCCAGTAGTCCTTATCAATGAACTTGGCAAGTTGCGGACTGAATACTCTTTAATATTACGGACGGCTGGTCAATGCGCGGCATTCAGATGTCGAAATAAGACCCTGGTGGGCCGCGGGTCCGGATATGCGCAGCAGTGGACGCTGGCAACGCCTGTCACCTGAGTGATGGGCGTGACGGCGGACTGTCGTGGCTCAGCTTTTACCCAGGGTTTACATGCCATCTCTTGCGGCGTCCCGTTGCCTGCAAGAGACTGTTGATCACGAGATGACGAGAGTCAGTGGTTGTTCAGTGGTTGTTCGGCCAGGACAGTGGAAGATCAACGCAGCGATGAGCCGGTGAGTCTTCTGCAGTGTGGACGACCGGGGAGGAACCGCAGACCGGAAGGATTGTTATGGCCGCCTCTTTTGAATTGTTCATCGACGCAGAGTCGCACTTCCGATTCCGCCTGCGGGCACCGGACGGGACCGTTGTGGCAGTATCGACGGCGTTCAACGACAAGTCCAAAGCCGTCGCCGGCATCGCCGAAGTGCGCGAATGCGCAGGCATGGGCCTGATCACCGACCTGTGCGCCGGGGGAAGCGCGCAAAGCCCTGTCCGGGAACCAGCGCCTTCCGGCCCGGCGCTGGCGGAGGGTCATGAACGGCATAAACGAAGCGAAAAATTCCATTCCCGCGCCCGGACAATCCGCAGGATCACAACAGCTACCAGGTGGAGCGGGGCAGCATAGGATCGTCGCTGAATGAGACCGGCAGGCGGGCCTGGGCCGGCACTCCGTCTCCGCACCACTTAAGGACGCGCAAGGCCCGCAGGGTGTTCCACCGACTGGGCCGCCCGTCGCCGTCTTCGAGCTGGAAATGGACCTGCCCCGGATGCGTGTTTTCCAGGAGCCAGGTGCCGTCCGGCTGCCTCTTCGAGCCAAGCAACTCGGTTGCGTCGGCTAGCCGCGGGTCCGGCGGATTCCCGGTGGAGCGGAAGTAGTCAAGGGCGCGAAGGACGTCGTAGTGCCAGCGCGTCGGGAAGCTGAACTTCAGCCAGGCCGGGTCGGCTGTTTCGCCAGTGCTTTTGCGTCGGAACAACCGCCGGTCCAGCAGATACTCCTCGCCGCGCCGCCGGGCCTCGCTGGTTTCAGCTGAACCTCCGGTTGCCTGCTCGTGAGCGAGCAGGCCTTCGAGGACATTGATCGTCGTTGCAACCGACGAAACCACGGCACCGTCGGCCGCCCAGCAATTCCAGCCGCCGTCGTTGAGCTGATCCCCTAGTAGCCGGGCCACGACGCCCTCGACGTCCTCACCGAAGTAGGCGCCGAGCCCGACTGCCATTCCATTGATGCAGGGCTCCACCTCACCGGTGAAATAGGGCTGGGCGCCTTCCTCCCAGCGGCAGTTTTCCCGCACGAGTTCGACGGTGCGGCGGATCTGGTCGTTTTTCGGGTCGACGCCGAAGTCCCGCAACTGCAGGAGGCTGTACGTGGTGGCGGTCCAGGGCTGGCACCCGGCGGCGGGAACGTCGGTCCCAACGGCGGCGGCCGGGAAATAGGCTCCCCCGGCCCATTGGCCGTCCGCCCCGCGCAGTGCCAGCAACCGGGCACCCCACCCCTCAGTGGCCACCCGCGATCGCTCAGCTGTCACAACGCCGGTTGTGGCGCCGTCGAGATCTCGGAGCACTTGCCAGCGAATGGCAGGATCGGAATCCCGCAGCCAGTCCAGGACTGTCATGCGCAGAGACTGCTGCCCGCGCCTAGCCCTCGCAATCAACGCAGTACAGGTGACCGTTCTTCTCGCGCGCGATCTGGGAGCGGTGCCGGACCAGGAAGCAGGAGTAGCAGGTGAATTCATCCTGCGCCTGGGGTATGACCTGGACGACTAGTTCCTCGGCGACGAACTCTCCGCCCGGCGCAATCGAACCGTCTAGCGAATCCGCCTCATCCAGGTCACGCACCACACTGCGGGCGTCCGGAGCGTTCTCAGATTGCAGCGCCTCCAGGGACCTGTCCTGCGACTCCTTGACGTCGGAGCGTACTTCATCATAATCGGTTGCCACTGGGGTGTTTCTCTCTTCTACGGAATGCTTGTCGGATAGGTGTTCAACAGACAGGAGTGCCCTGGTATTCCCCCTCACCAGAGATTAGCCCCGATAAGGCCCGGGCACGAGCCAGTGCGGGACTGTTGCCAAAGAATTACGGACAGCAATTGATTTGTACATTCGTTGGCGTTAAGGCTAGATTCGGGGAAGTTTCTTTGGGGGAAATCATGAACAAAGCGCAAAGGCGTGCCCACGTGGAGCCGCCGTGTCCGGAATGCGGCTCACGGGTCATTCCGATTTGGAAAGATGAACGGTCCGTGGCTTCCAAGCAGCCCGATTGGCGGGTGCGCGCCCGTCAATGCAGCGACCAGGAGTGTGCGCTCGGCGCCACCCCTGACGTGCTGTCGCCGTGAAAGGCGCCGTCCGGGCCGCCCTGCTGTCGCGCTCGGACCGCCAGCCGACAAAACACTTCCGGACACCAGCGGGTCTCCCCGATTCGACCGGAAGGGTGTTCAATAGTAGTAGGGGCGGCGCCCTTCCCACATTGCTCAAGGTGGCTGGCCCCAGTTGCTTGCCGGAGCCGCGAGGCCCGGTGCGAGACGGGGTCGGCGACGCTTGAGAACCCTCTGAGACCGGGGTTCTCTGCCCCAGCCGTCGTCGGCCCCCTGGTTGTTCCGGCCTCGTCACACTACCCGGCAGCGGGAGTGCGTCCCCGCCCGGTAGCCAGCTGACAGTAATGTACCTACATGAAACCTAGCGATGACCACCGAGGAACGCCATGACCGAACTCGATCTTGACGTGCGCTGGTACGAGGGAACCCGATCGCGGCCCAGCCGCACCGCACCGCCAATCCAGGTCCACCGGGCCGCACCGAACACCATAGTGCTCCGGCAAAACATCACCGACAATTTCGAAGCTCCGTTCCTGTACCTGCTGTTCGGCGACGAGCGCGCCTTCCTTCTTGATACGGGCGCGACGGCGGACCCCACCAGGTTTCCGCTGCGTGCAACGGTGGACACCCTTATTGACCGCTGGCTGCACGAACACCCCCACGACGGTTACGAACTCGTTGTTGCCCACTCCCACGCCCATGGAGATCACATTTCCGCAGACGGGCAGTTTACCGGCCGGCACCGGACAAGGCTCGTGGGACACAGTGCCGAGCACGTCGCCGCGTTTTTCGGAATCCACGATTGGCCGCACGGCACGGCCCGGTTTGACCTCGGCGGACGCATTCTTGAACTGATCCCCGTCCCCGGCCATCATCCGTCCGCCATCGCCGTCTATGACGAGGACACCGGCATCCTGCTCACCGGGGACACCGTCTACCCGGGACGGCTCTACGTGCAGGACTTTCCGGCCTTTCAGCATTCGCTGCGTACGCTCTGCGATTTCGCTGCGGCCCATCCGGTCGCTGCTGTTCTTGGTGCGCACATCGAAATGCCAGCCCGCCCGTTTCGGGACTTCCCGCTCGGTTCGACCTGGCATCCAGACGAAGCGCCGCTTCCGTTGGCAGCCGGGACACTCCAGGCGATCAGGGACGCCACCTTGCTCAATGACCGCCCCGGAGCGCAGCGTCACGCTAATTTCATCATCTGGAACGGGCCGTGCCGGCGCGAGTCAGTAGCCCAGTCCGTCCGGCTCCTCCTGTCCCGGGCGCTGGGCCGCGGACTCGGCCGCTAGCTGTGCCCCTGGGCCGGCGAGCCAGCACACCGCCCTAGCTGCCCGGGGGCGATGCCAGGGACGATCTGTTGAAGTCGGTGTGCCATACCCCGGTGGGTTGTCCGTTGCCGTCGGTGACCACATACTCTGGCCATCGATCGAAAGCAGAGCACGGATGGGAGATCCCCAAGTCGACCACATCCGTGACGGAAAGGCCCTCCGCTTCGGCCAGGACGGTGTGATGGTCAAAAAGGGTCCGCACCAGGGCTGTTGCGCCGTCTCGTGGGCCGCCGTCCGCAGTCAGGGCCGCCAGGAAGACCGGCTTTCCGGCGTCGTAGGGAAGGTCCCGTTTGCCGGCGCCGACGACGGCGGTTCCCGCCTCGGGAACGGACACTACGACGGCCCGGACCGAAAGTGCCGGCACCAGCCCCGGAACCGGACTGACACTTGCGTAGGTCCCGTGGTCGTGGGTGACGTAGCAGCCGGAGCGCAGGATCGTTCGGGTGCCGGGCACTTGGCTGTCGTCGGGAAGGTGAGCGGCAACGCGGTCCGGAAAGGCGGAGCCGCCCATGGTGTAGATGGGAGCGACTGTGTCGAAGTATTTCGCGGCAGCATAATACGCGTCCCGCACCAGCCGGCAGTGCCGGTCGACGGCGTCGAGCGTCGACTGGGTCCGGCTGTTGGGTACTACCCCTTCGTAGCCGGCAACACCGACGAGCCGGAGTCCCGCGGTGCCATGGATCAACTCGGCCAGGCGCAGCGCCTGCGGGAGGTTCCGGACGCCTGTGCGCCCGCCGGGAGTGCCGACGTCAATCAGCACCTCAAGGCCTGCGGCGGCCCCGGCGAAGACTTCGGCTGCCGCCGCAACACCGGCAGCAGAATCCACGAAGCAGCAGATGTGCCGACCGGAATCCTCCTCCAGCAGGGTACGGAGGCGCAGGAGGCCGTGCCGATCAACGATCTCGTTGGCGACGAGGACGCGCTGGTGTCCCCAGCCGATGGCCAATTGCGCTTGATCCAGGGTGGCAACCGTGACGCCAACGGCCCCGGCAGCCACCTGGCGGTTGATGATTGGCGCGGACATCGTTGTCTTAACGTGGGGAGCAAGTTCAACTCCCCGCTCCTGGCACCAGGCCGCCATGACTCGGATGTTGTTGTCCAGGGCCTCGATATTGAGACGCAGTTGAGGATACGCCGGGTTGCTGGCGGTTCCGGCCGCTGACTCTTTGTTGCTTCCGCAGTGAGGGTGGGTCGGGCTGATCACGGCGCTCCTTTCGCTCCGGTCCGCACGGCCCGCTAACCGCAGCAGTCCACGGGAGGCCATCGCTGGCGCTGTGTTGATTGTGTCACGCCGCGTTCGGGCCGCGGACTGGTGCGGGCACCCGGCCGCCGTGATGGTCGGCGCCGCGCATACGCACAGCCACAAACAGTCCGGACAGCGCTGTGAGTCCTGCAACGACGCCGACGGCGGCCGGGATGCCCATGGCGTCCGCGACGATGCCGGAGAGCAGTGCGCCGACAGCGAAGCCGCCGTCGCGCCAAAGCCGGTAGACGCCGACCGATCTGGCCCGCCACCGGGGATGGGCGACATCTCCGATAGCCGCAAGCAGGGTCGGGTAAACCATGGCAGTTCCGAGACCGAGAAGAACGGCGGCGGTCAGCCAGGTGGCGAAGTCATGGCCGACGGCGATCACTGCCAGGGCGGCGGCCTGGACCATCATGCCGCCGACGATCAGCCCTTTGCGCCCGTATTTGTCCGACAATGCACCGGTGAAGAGTTGCGCCGCACCCCAGACGGCGGGATAGGCCGCAGCGAGAAGACCGATCTTTTCGATCGTCAGTCCGGCGGCGGCAAACATAACGGGGAAGAGTCCCCAGGCGAGGCCGTCGTTGAGATTGTTGATCATGCCGGCCTGGCTTACCGACGACAGGGATTTGTCCTGGAAGCTGGTGAACGCGAAGATCTGGCGGTTGCTCAGCTCGGCGCCGGCCGCTTTGCGGTGGGCCGTGTGATTGGCGGCTTCGACCCCGGCGTAGTCCCGGGTTTCCTTCACGGCAAAGATCGACAGCCCGAGGCCGAGAGCGATGTAGGCGGCGCCGAGCAGGAAGGGCCCGGGCCGCAGACCGTAGGTGGCGGCGATGTGGCCGGTGGCGAGGGCGGTGCCGGCGACGCCGAGGTAGCCGGCGGCTTCGTTGAGGCCCATCGCCAGCCCGCGCCCGGATGGTCCCACCAGATCCATTTTCATCACGACTGTGGTGGACCACGTGAGGCCCTGGCTAATGCCCAGGATCACGTTGCCGGCGACGATCCAGCCCCAGCTCGGCCCAAGAATAAGCATCAGCGGAACCGGCAGAGCAACTATCCAGCCGGCTATCAGAATGGGTTTGCGGCCGTAGCGGTCCGAGAGGGTGCCCGCGAAATAGTTGGTGGCGGCCTTGGCGAGGCCAAAGGCCAGGATGTACGTCAACGCGCTGGTGTAGAGGCCGAGGTGGAAGACCTGCCCGGCCAGCAGCGGGAGCACTGTGCGTTCCTGGCCCAGGGTTCCTCCGACGAGGGCATTAACTGCGACGAGGAGCATAAACTGCGCAAGGTTCTGCCGCAGCCCCAACGTGATGCCGCTGGGGCTGCGCCGCTGCAGGCGTGAATCGGTGGTGCCGGACATCAGCATGCCTCACGTGGTTTGAGCAGAAGACCGACGGCGGCCCTGTCGCCAGGGCCGCCGACGGCGGTGTCAGGGTGTGAAGCTAGCTCGCTGAGACCGCATCCAGCGGCTGCCGCGATACCCAGGCGGCGTAACTGCCGTCCAGTTCCACGACGTCGTAGCCCGCGCGGCGCAGGGCGCTGGCCGCGACGGAGTTCCGGACGCCGCTCTGGCAGTAGCTCACGATGGTTCCTTCGGCGGGGAGCTGGTCGAGGTTCCACATCACCCGGCCGCCGCTGAGCTGGTGCGAGCCGGGGATGTGTCCGGCCGCGTGTTCGGTGCGGTTGCGGACGTCCAGGACCATGGCCGCGTCGAAGCCCGCGAGTTCCTCCGGCTGGATGAGTTTCGGAATGCTGACGGGCAGACCCTCGAAGCCGGTGACATAGCCGGCCACCGAGTCAATGCCGACGCGGACCAGATGGTCCCACATCTCCTGCGCGGAAGCCTGGTCCGGAGCCAGCAACACCAGCGGGTTCTTGTCCGTTTCCGGGTTGACCACCCAGGCTCCAAAGCTGGCCACGGACTTCCCGGCCGGGATGTTCACAGAGCCGATGACGGTACCTTCATGAACCTGGTCGTTGGGCCTGGTGTCAACGAATGTCACAGTATCGGCGGCGAGATCGGTGGCGACCGTCGCCAGGGTGAGCTCCTGCAGCGGTGCGCGGGCGCCCAGTAGCGCCGGTCCCTGCCGGTTTTCGCGCTTCATCCGGCCAAAGTACGCATGCGCGTCCGGCTGGCCCTCGAGTAGCTCGTCAATGAAGCCCTGCTCGTCATTCGCCGCGAGGTACGGGGCCCACCAGGCGAAGCGCCGTTCGTACCCGACAGTGCTGGACGGGATTGCGCCGAGGGCTTTTCCGCAGGCGCTGCCCGCCCCGTGGGCAGGGTGGACCTGGACGTAGTCAGGCAAGGTCACGAACTTTTCCCGCAGGCTGGTGAAGAGCTGCTTGGCTCCTGCGAATCGGGTATCCACACCGCCGGCGGCCTCATCCAGCAGATCCGGCCGGCCCAGGTCGCCGGAGAAGACGAAGTCGCCGGAGAGCAGGTACCCGGGATGGTCACTGAACGCCCCGTCCGTTACAAGGAAGGACAGGTGCTCCGGCGTGTGGCCCGGGGTGTGCAGCGCTTGGATGCTGATGTTGCCAAGAACAATCTTGTCGCCATCGAGCAGCCGTTCGCCGTCGAATCCGTACTGCCAGTCCGGTCCGCCTTCCCCGGAAACGTAGATTTTCGCGCCGGTAGCGGCGGCGAGCTCACGGGTGCCGGAGAGGTAATCGGCGTGGATATGGGTCTCGGTCACGGCCACGATCTTCATGCCGTTTTTCGCAGCAAGTGCCTGGTACACCGCGATGTCGCGGCGGCCGTCCACCACTACCGCTTCGCCCTTGGCCTGGCAGCCGATCAGGTAGCTGGCCTGGGCAAGGTCCTCGTCGTAAATGCGTTCCAGAAGCATGTGCTCTCCTTCGTCATGTGTCGGGGTGTCCCCGTGAACTAGGTTTAACACTAATACCCCCGGGGGTATCTGGCAAGCGGCCGATTCTGCCGAAGGCCGTTCTACGCCACGAGTCTCCCAGTTACCCCCGGGGGTAGTCAAAATACTGACGGGGGTATCCTCGGTATCGCCGCTGAAACGGACTCGCCAGTCCCCGGCAGGGCCGCGGAGGACCTGGCGCCGGACGCCAGCAATGAACCCGCAGACCGGCCGGTGGCGAGGTGCTAGGTTCCGCAGAAGGTCCGGTAGGGGCCAAACTCGACCGGCGGCGCGGCAGCGAAGCGTTCCAGGCCCGGGCGCTCGACGAAGGGGTTGGTCACCGCGGCCAGAAGTTGCCCTAACGGTGCGAGGTCGCCGCCGGTACCGGCCGCGAGGGCGTCCTCTACGAGGTGGTTGCGCGGGATATAGGCGGGGTTGACCCGGTCCATTGCATCCGCGTCCGGATCTTCGGCACTCCAACGCTCCACCCATGCATCGAAAGCCGCCGGGTCGGGAAGCAGAGACCTCGCCGGCCCGGTGTTGCCGCGGGCGGCAGCACCAAGGCTTCGGAAGAAGGCGGTGTGGTCGGCACGCCCGGCCTGCAGGATGCTGAGCAGCTCATCCACCATCGTGGCAGCCACATCGTCTTCGACGCCGGCAGCCAAGCCAAGCTTCGCCCGCATCCCGGCCGACCAGGCAGCGCCGTACTGCTGCCGGAAACCGGCGAGCGACTCCTGCGCCAGGGCGATCGCCTGCTCTTGCTCGTCGTGGAAGAGCGGCAAGAGGGACTCTGCGAGCCGCGTGAGGTTCCACTCCGCAATGGCGGGCTGGTTGCGGTAGGAATAACGTCCGGTCTCGTCAATCGAACTGAAGACCGTCGCCGGAATAAAGGCGTCCAGGAAGGCGCAGGGGCCATAGTCGATGGTCTCGCCGGAGATTGTCATATTGTCGGTATTCATAACGCCGTGAACAAACCCCACCAACATCCATTGCGCAACCAGCGACGCCTGGGCGCTGATCACTGCCTGGAACAAGGCCAGATGGGGGCGCCTGGCTGCGGCCGCGGCGGGATGGAGGCGGGTGATGGCGTGGTCGGCGAGCCGCCGCAGCAGGCCGATGTCCCCTGTCCCCCTGGCGTACTGGAAGCTGCCCACCCGCAGATGACTGCTTGCCACCCGCGTCAGCACGGCCCCTGGCTGCATCGTTTCGCGTTGCACCTGCTGCCCGGTGGCCACTACCGCCAGGGACCGTGTGGTGGGGATGCCCAGGGCATGCATCGCTTCACTGACGATGTATTCGCGGAGCATCGGCCCCAGCACTGCCCGTCCGTCGCCGCCGCGGGCAAAAGGGGTGCGCCCGGAGCCCTTGAGATGAACATCGCGGAGACGGCCTTCCACGTCCATCAATTCGCCGAGCAGGAGCGCTCTCCCGTCGCCCAGCCGAGGGGCCAACGAGCCGAACTGGTGGCCGGTATAGGCCTGTGCCACAGGAGTCGCACCGTCGGGGACCAGATTGCCGATCAGCAGCCGCAGCCCATCGGAACCGCGAAGGTAGGCGGGATCAAGGCCAAGCTCTCCGGCCAAGGGCTTGTTGAGGACCACGAGCCGGGGGTCCGGGGCCTCGTCCGCCTGCCAGGGGATGGACATTTCCCCCAGCTCCCGGGCAAAACGGCCGTCAAAGCTGACAGGTGAGGAAGCTGTGGCAGTCATACTCCAAGACTAACTGTGGCGCCTCAGCGGGCTGCCACCTTCTTAATGGCTACCATCTCTATAATCCTGGTCGAGGGCTCTCCAACCAACGCCGGAGCCGTCACACCGGTCTTCCAGGTGTCGTTCTGCAGACGGCCCAAAAAATCCACAGCCTCTTCCTGGGTATCAAAATCCATCTCCAGCATGACGTAGTCCTCTTGGTCCAGCGGCCGCGAAATCCGGAACGACCGCACTCCCGAAGCGGCCCGGTCCAGCGGGTCACTGTCGAAAGCCCTCCTCCACATGCCGAAGTCCCGGACCTGGTGTTCGATCTGCAGGGTAATCATGTGACTCTCCTGTCGCCGTGGTTATTGAAGCCCAACTCTAGGCCCGAAGGGCTGCTCAACGTAAGGTGTCCGGGACCTGCCAGAAAGCGGGGCGGTCCCTGGATCCGCGCCAAAATGACTATTGCCTGCTGGTGATCAACGCAGAGCACGCGCGGGCCGCGGGAATCATTACTGCACGGAATCACTACTGCGCGGAATCGGTCGGCGCGGCGGCCTGATCGGCCCGGTGGCGCTGGCGGCGGCTGGCCAGCAGGAAAGGCGCGGCGACTAGCCCGATGATGCCGCCGACCGCCAGCGACGCGGAGTAGCCGTACACATCTGCTGCCCGGCCGAGCATCGGCTGCACCACCACACCGCCGCTTGATCCCATCAGCGAGTCAAAGCTAAGCACTGTTGCCCGTTGCCGCGAGGCGATCATGTCGTTGAGGTAAGCCTGCCGCACCGGGGTGCCCGCGGACGTTACCAGGGCCCAGAGTGCCAGCAGCACCAGGGCCACCCAGAACACCTGGATAAACCCAAGAGTGACCAGGATTACCGCCCCCATAACGCTGCTCAGAATGAGTAAGGTCGTCCGCCGCTCCACAAGGCGCCGCAGCCGTGGCGCCAACCAACCGCCAATCACCTGGGCAGCTGCCACGATTGCCGCCGCCACCCCGGCCACGGAGTACGCGTGCGGGTCGCCGAAAAGCTCCAGCAGGTACGGCTGGAGCGCGTAGAAGACATAGATCCCGACGCCGGCACTGAACGGCGCGGCGAACATCACGTACCGGACGGGCGGATTCTTCAAGCCGTTCTCAATCGAGGCGGAGAGTACGGCACGGGTCGCCTGAAGCGGGTGTCCCTTCCGTTCCGGAGTGAACCCGACGTCGTGCATGAGCCTAAAGGCCACAACGAACATCACCATCAGCACTCCCACCCGCAGCATAAACGGCACGCCGAGGTTGGTGGCCTGGGCGATGACACCGCCGGCCACCGAGCCAGCAAGCATTGCGATGCCCGAGACCATCAATCCCCGGCCGAGTACCGTCTCCAGGTCGCCTTCGTATCCGGAAAACCGCAACGCGTCGACGAGCCACGCTTCCACCGCGCCGGAGAAAAAGGTGAATCCCAAGCCGAGCACAACGGAGACCACTGCCCACAACCAGAATGGGGGGGAAAGCTGCCACAGCAGGTAATAGAGGTAGGTGGATAGCGCCAGCGTGACGGTGCCGAGCAGGAAGGAAACCCGGCGTCCCCAGCCATCGGCGATCGCACCGGTGGGCACTTCAAACAGCACCATCCCGGCGGTGAAAAAGGCGTTCGCGGCAAAAGCCTCAAGGTTGCTCAGCCCGGCATCGAGCAGGAAGAGGGTGTTGATCCCCCATATGAACGAGGCCGCAAGGGTATTGCCCAGCGTCAACGTCAGATAGATGCGCTGAATCGTTAGGGCGGCGGCGTTCATCGGGTTGCCGTCCCCGGCGGGGCGAGCGGCTGGCACCAGGCCATTCTCGTCTCCTTGCTCGATGAGAGCCAGAGAAGCGGGCGGAGGAAACCCGCACGCAGCTCGCTCGGTTCGCCGGGGCACCACTCATTGCGGCGCTACATCTCGCCGAGCTCGAAGATCTCCAAGGTGAACGTCCCTTTCCGCTCGGACAGGAAGGGGTGTCCGTCCGCCAGGGCTCTAGCCGCCGCGAGGCTTTCGGCTTCGACTATCGAATAGCCGTTCAGATCCGAAGAGTCCGCCACGGCACCGTCGTCCACCACCGCTGTACGGGAAGGCGTAAACGGTGCGCCAATATCGAGCAGGGCCGGCCCGATTTTCTCCACCCAGCCGCCCCAGGCGGCAGTCTGCTCCGCTGACTGCTCCGGGGTGAACTGGTCCATCGGTGTGGCCGGACCCTTGTAGAGATAGATGAACTTGCTCATAACATGTCCTTTCATCTGCGTTCGCCTTTCGAACGGCCCGGCATGGACGCTGAGACCGCCCCGCCCGTGCGAACTATTAGGAGGCGGGATTGTGCAAGGGATGCAGCAGATGCGGCCGCCCTGGCATTGTGTGCTCCTGCCGTGAGTTGGCTTATCAGATGCCGGCGACCTCACGGCCGGTGAACGCAACGAGGCGCTGCATGCTCGCCGCCGACTCATCGACAAGCGTCCCCGGGGCGAAGTCGCCGCCGCGCTGGTGAGAACTGATCGTGTTCCGGGCAAGGCCCAGCACGTAGTCCGCGAGTACCGGCGAGACGGTGAGCTCCTGCCCGGTGGCCTTCGCAAAGTCCCAGGCGTGGACCAGGAATTCCACATTCAGGATATTTGCCACCATCGTGGCGGGAAGTTCCGCGAAGCCCATGTCCACGCTTCCCGCCAGGCCCCGGGCCCGGAAAGCTTCCAGGATGATTTGCGCTGCGTCGGCGATTCTAACCTCGGGCGGGGCCGTCGGCTGGGCAGGAACGGAAACACCGAGTGCACTGCCGATCGATGCAATCGACCCGAAGAGATGGTTCAGGAGGCCTTCCACGGTGAAGCCTGCGCAGGGCGTGCGGGCTCCCATGTCAGAGTCCTTGAGTCCGCGGAGAATGCGTTGGACTACGGCGAGGGTGGCTTCGGCGCTGGCAAGCTCATCGATCGGATCCGGGGCTGCCGCCCAGTCATCGGCACCGGCGTCGCCGGTCGTGGCCAAAAGTACGAGTCGCGCCATAAAGTGGTTCCAGCCTTGGGCGTGGCCGATCTCCTGCTCCGCGGTTAGCCCGTCGTGGATCAGCTGGACAGTCGTTCCGCCGTCGACCGCTTCCAGGGTCACTGTCACAGTCGAGGCACCCGGCGGCAACTGGGTGTCCCCCTCCCATCCCCAGGTGTAGATGACACGTTTACCCGGCTCGATTTCCACAAACGTCCCCAGCGCCACATGTCCCGGGGTAACGGTCCAGCGATAGCTTCCACCGATGCGAAGCTCGACCCTGGCCGCGACGGCCTTCCAACGGCGAAGCCGTTCAGGCTCCGTGATGAGCAAGAAGGCGGTATCCGGGTCAACCGGGAGGAAAACAGTTTTTGTGTAGGACATCAGTTCTTCCCTTGCCGTGAAGGTGGGCGGAGCCGGCCGGCGTCAGCGACCAGCAGATCCAGTTCGTTGGTCCAGAAGGAGTCGAATTGTTCACGCAGCCGGACCATCCCCGAGGAGTCCAAACCGTAGTACCGGTTCCTGCCGTCCTTTCGGGCCGAGACGAGACCGACATCGGATAAAAGCAACAGATGCTGCGAGATCGCAGAGCGGCTCACAGGAAAGTTTGCGGAGAGCTCCGTTACCGTTTTCTCCCCCGCTGCCAAGAGTCGAAGCAGTGCCCGCCTGGTTGGCTCCGTGGCAACTTCCAGAAGATCAGGCACAATTAATACGTTAGCCTTGGCTAACGTATTGTGCAAGTGTTTGTCGGGCATAACACCCGCTCGCTGGTTGGCGCAGGCCCGGACACCGACCGCCGTTGCCGGGACCGTGGATTCGCCCATGGCGAGGCTCCAACTGCGCCGATATTGTGCGAGGCTTAGCGGATGGATCTGGAGGTGTCGGCCGCGCTCACGATTCCCGCGGCGGAACTGGGCTGGCGGTTCTCGCGTTCGTCCGGCCCGGGAGGTCAGCACGTCAACACCTCGGACAGCCGCGTCGAGCTCACGTGGAATGTCGTCGCCTCCGCGGTGCTTTCGGACGATCAACGACTGATGCTGGTCACCCGGCTGGATTCCCGCCTCATCGCCGGAAGCATCACAGTTACCGCTTCCGAGCGGCGTTCCCAGCTGCGCAACCGCGAAATCGCCTTGGCAAAGCTCGCCGGCCTCATAGCAGGCGGCCTTGCGCCCGAGGCTGCGCGGCGCCGCGCCACCAAACCGACGCGGGGTTCCAACCGCCGGCGACTCGCGGCAAAGGAACAGCGCTCGGCGACAAAACGGCAGCGGCAACGGCCGTCAGCAGAGTAGCGGGGCGGCGGATCCCGGACCTGCGGCTGACGGGCGAGCCGGCGCCCGCGCAGGCCTCAACCCAGCGTGCCCAAGATGGCGGTCCGGCTCCCTCCGGCGGCGGGCCGGGTGACGCTGGGTGTGCTGTGGGCCGGGGCGCCGCGGGCGCCCCGGCCCAGGCGATCAGCCGTTCCGGGACATGGGCACGCCCATGCCGGGATCTATCTTGTGCGGGCCCGCAGCCGACGGTGTGACATCGAAGTCGAAGATGGCTGTGGGGATGTAGACAGTCGAGCAGGAGTTGGGGATATCCACAACACCGGAGAGCCGGCCTTCAATGGGCACGGCTCCCAGGATCATGTAGGCCTGCTCTCCGCTGTAGCCGAACTTCTTCAGATAATCGATGGCGTGGAGGCAAGCCCGCTGGTAGGACAGGTGCGAGTCCAGATAGCGCTGTTCGCCGTCAAGTGTCACCGACGTTCCGGAGAAGGCCAGCCACTGCGAGAACTGCGGGTCGACGTTGCCGGGCATAAAGATGGCATTCTCGCTGACGCCGTAGGTGTCCATGCCGCCTTTGATGATGTCCACCCGGAGGTCTATAAAACCGCCCATTTCGATGGCGCCGCAGAAGGTGATTTCGCCGTCGCCCTGGGAGAAATGCAGATCACCCAACGAGAGGTTGGCGCCGTCAACGAAGACCGGATAGAAGATCCGGCTGCCCTTGGACAGGTTCTTGATGTCCTGGTTTCCACCGTTTTCACGCGGCGGGGCAGTCCTGGCCGCTTCCGCTGCGACCCGGCTAAAATCCGCCTCGGGCAGGTGTCCGAGTACAGCGTGCCCGGCCTCGGGCGGCAGCGCCAGGGGTGGGACGCGGTTGGGGTTGGTGGCAATGAGGTCACCTTCGCGCTTGTTCCACTTCGCGAGCAGTTGAGCCGACGGCGCCGTGCCCATCAGTCCCGGGTGGATCAGCCCGGTAAAGGAAACGCCGGGAACGTGCCGCGATGTTGCGATCTGTCCGGTGAAATCCCAAATGGCCTTATAAGCGTCCGGGAACTGATCGGTCAGGAATCCGCCACCATTGTTTCTGGAGAAAATACCGGTGTAGCCCCAGCCCTGCCCGGCGAGCGGGCCGGAATCTTCCTGCGGAATGGGACCAACGTCGAGAATATCAACCACCAGCAGGTCCCCTGGTTTTGCGCCTTCGATGGCGAAGGGGCCGCTGAGTTTATGGACGGTCAGCAGGGGAGCATTCAGGATATCGTCTGCCGAGTCGTCATTGACGATCGCGCCGTCGAACCATTCCCGGCAGTCCACCCGGAACGACTCACCAGGCTTGACCGTGGCAATGGCAGGGATTTCCGGATGCCATCGGTTATGGCCTATTTTCTCCTGGTCCTCGAACTTCTTTGACGAGTCAAGGTTAAATATCTTTGCGGGCATTGTGTCTCCTTTGACTAGGTTCCGCTTCTTAGATTCCTAGGGCCGCGGTAGTTTCTGATGTAACGGGTTGGAGGTGTATGGCTGGACCCTCTTGGGGGCGCCCGGAATGCGGGAGTTCACCACCTGGGGTTCGGCGGCGCTGCGCACGGTGCTGTCGATAAGTTTGAACGCGGCTGACCCGGACCGTGAAAGGTAGGGACTGCTGATGACGCGGCGGGATACGCCGCCGCAGGCCGGGCATACTGCGGTCTCCGGCGCCTCTCCGATCGGGTGCTGCGATTCGAACAAAACCTCATGGGATGGGCAACGGTATTCGTAGGTGGCCATGGCCGGGTCCTCTCTTGTCCGGGTGGGAGACTATTCCCCGTACGGGATGTTTAAGCGGTCCGGGCCACATTGGTGGGCTGGGGCGCCAGGGCCCTGTTGCGCATCGCCTTCCGGCCGAGGAAGTAGGCCGCGGCCAGGGCCACCGCGGCAATCGCGGCAACCAGGGCCGCATACCCGTTGTTGGTCTCATAGCGGCCAAGAAGCAGGAAGAACGCGGGGATGGTGCCGGTCAGGTGGCTGATGAAGACGGTGAACCAACCGGTCATGGTGGTGAGCGAATCCTTCTTCAACCCGAGGACCAGGAAAAAGAGGAACCAGAGGACGGCCCAGACAAACCAGATGATGCCAAAGACCGGGTCCGCCACCAAGGTAAATTGCAGGACTCCGATCGCAACGGCACAGGCTGCCACAAACAGCGAGAACCAGCCCAGGCCTTCGCCGCTGATTCCTGTCATTTGCAGGATCCCTACATACAAGTAGGTAAACCCGAACAGATACAGACCGGCCGCACCGAAGATAACAGTGGGATCGTTGTTGGCCTGAAGGATGATAATCGTCGGAAACACCACCTGCATGGTGCCAACAAAAAAATTGAGGATTGCCGCAGACTTCCCCGGGATGACCCCCAAAAGCATCAGCCCGTTGATAAACAGAACTGCTCCAACGTAAAGCAAACCAACACTACCCATGTCAACTCCAGCGCGAGGTGAATAGAGACTTTGCGGGCGCTCCCGGCGTTCTTTGGCAAGTGCTGTGCCCGCCTAAAGAGCCGAAGCAAAAGAATGTCCTGAACTCAGGATTTATCCCTAGACTAGACCTCCCGGGCGGCACCCACTAAGGTCCTTTGGCCCTGCCGCTAGGGCCGAATTGACGGGGCGGTTATCGGAGCGGCGGCCCGGGCCTTGGGCCCGAGATAAGTAACGGGTTGGTGACGGTTCCCGGGTGACCCATCCGGGGTGGGGGGTGTTCCCGAAGTACTCCTGACAGACCAAGCCGGACCCGCTGGATTCAT